>SXQR01000111.1 GCA_005792865.1 Flavobacterium sp.
GCCGAATATGCCCTGAAGGTCGCCGCACAGATCGCAAGGCGCAACAACAGCGAGATAATTTTGCTTCACATGCTTGAACTCCCGCAACAGGGAGGAGACGCCATCTCGGGCGGAAGCGACATCCCTGAGATCATGTATTTCAAGAACCGCGCGATCACCCGCATGGAAGACCTGATGGACGCCGACTACCTCAAGGGGATTACGGTTTCCCGGTCGGTGCTGTTTGAAAAGGCATTCGAAGGGATCCTGGGCGTGAGCCGCAAGAACGACGTGGATTTCATCGTCATGGGATCGCACGGCGCGAGCGGGTTTCAGGAAATGTTCATCGGCTCGAATACAGAAAAGGTTGTCCGTTCATCGGAGGTTCCGGTGCTGGTCATCAAAAACGAGATTGCTGATTTCAAGGCCGACAGGTTTGTGTTTGCTTCAGACTTCGCCGACGAGATCCGCAAGCCGTTCAACAAGATCCTCGAGTTCGCAAACTTTTTCAACGCGCACATGCACCTGGTCATGATAAACACGCCAAACAGCTTCAAGCCAACCGGCGTGGCGACAAGGATCATGGAGGAATTTATCTCCGGATTTGAATTGAAGAACTTCTCGACCCACATTTACAACGACGCCAATGTGGAGAAAGGCATCCTGAATTTTGCCGGAAGTGTCAATGCCGACGTGATTGGCATGTGCACGCATGGCCGCACCGGATTCTCGCATTTCTTCAATGGAAGCATCAGCGAGGACCTTGTCAATCACACCGTGAGGCCCGTGCTCACCGTAAAAATCTGATTTCCGGCCACTGCCATAAACAAAAAAACTCCCCGTCACCGGGGAGTTTTTTGTTGGCCTACTAGGACTCGAACCTAGAATGACTGAACCAAAATCAGCTGTGTTACCATTACACCATAGGCCAATTGCGGTGGCAAATTTAAGACATATTTTTAGTCCCGCAAGAGGCTCCGGATATTTTATCAAAAAAAACTTTTTAATATAGCGTTAAGCAAAAAAGCATTTTCTTTGTAGCTCCAAAACAAAAAAGGACCGTAATATATGGCGGCATTTAGCTTCAAAAAGTGGGATACGGTGCTGGGTTGGGCCGCTTTTTCCATCGCTCTCATCACCTACTCGCTCACGGTTGAACCTACACTAAGTTTCTGGGATTGCGGCGAATACATCGCCACCGCCGCCAAACTCGAGGTGGGACATCCTCCCGGGGCGCCCCTGTACCAGATGATGGGCGCGTTTTTCGCCATGTTCGCGCCCGATATCGATAAAATCGCGCTGATGGTAAACATGCTTTCGGTGTTTTCGAGCGCGTTCACCATCCTTTTCATGTTTTGGTCCTCGACCATGCTGATGCGCAAGGTCGTATCCCAGTTCACCGAACTCAATTCCACCGAAAACTACGCCATCCTGGGCGCGTCTTTCGTGGGCTGCATGGCCCTGACGTTTTCAGACAGTTTCTGGTTCAATGCCGTGGAGGCCGAAGTGTACGCCAGCGCGTCGCTCTTCATTGCCCTGCTGTTTTGGCTGGGCCTCAAATGGGAACAGGACATGTACGAGCCGCGCGGCAACCGGTGGCTGCTGATCATCTGCCTGGTCACGGGACTGTCGTTTGGGGTGCACTTCATGGCACTGCTGGCGATCCCGGCCATCGGGTTCCTTTATTATTTCAAAAATTTCAAAACCATCACCACCCGAAGCTTTATCATCGCGAATGTCGTCGTCGTGGCGATCCTGATGTTCATCTTCAAATTGCTGCTGCCCTGGACGCTGGCCTTCTTTGGCAAAATGGAGATCTTTATGGTCAACAGCCTCGGGCTGCCCTTTGACTCCGGGACCGTTTTCGCCCTTGTCCTGTTGATCGCGCTCTTCTATTACGGACTTGTTTACACGAGAAAAAAAGGACTGCCGCAGTACAACACCGTCGTCCTGTGCATCCTCTTCATCCTGATTGGTTTTTCCACGTGGATGATGCTGCCGATCCGCGCCAACGCCAATGTGGTCATCAATGAGAACAAACCTTCTGATGCCGCGGAAGTCCTTGCCTATTACAACCGTGAGCAATATGGCGTGAATCCGTTGTTCTACGGTCCGCAGTACACGGATATGTTTGCCGGGCTTGACGCCGATGAACCTTACCTCGACAAGAAACCAAACTACGAGCGCGATTACAAGACAGGCAAGTACGTGATCACCAATAATTACAAGCAGGCCGAACAAAACAGCGACGATAACCACAAATCCTTCCTGCCCCGCCTTTGGAGCACCGAGCACGCCGAGAACTACATGTCTTTCACGAGCGTCCCCGAATTCCGGATCAATCCCTCGTACGCCTATGAAAATGAACTTGGACGTTACGGAATTGACCCTAACCAGCTTTCGGACGAGGAACTGGCCGGGGCAGTGGCCCAGCTTCGCGGCGAGGTAGAGAAAACGGTAGCGGAGTTTCGGCAGGCGTATGCGCAAAAGCAGATCGACAATGAAGGCTACATCCAATTCCTCAAGTCATACGGCGAATACCTTATTATTGAGCGTCCATCGATGGGCGACAACCTCGGGTTCATGGTCGAGTACCAGTTTGGGTACATGTACTGGCGTTACCTGATGTGGAATTTTGTCGGAAGGCAGAATGACATCCAGGGCAAATACGACAGCCTGGACGGCAACTGGCTCAGCGGAATCGGTTTTGTCGATGCGATGCACCTGGGTTCCCAGGACAATCTTCCGGATGACGTGAAGAACAACAAGGGTCGGAATGCCTATTATTTTTTGCCCTTTATCCTGGGCATCCTGGGTCTGGTATTCCATTTCAATAAGGACCGAAAAAGTTTTTACGTCCTGCTGATCCTGTTCCTCTTCACGGGACTCGCACTCAAGATCTACCTCAACGAAAGGCCATTCGAGCCGCGCGAACGCGATTATGCGCTCGTGGGCAGCTTCTATGTTTTCGCGATATGGATCGGATTTGGAGTGTATGCGCTTTTCGACGCTATCCGGAAATATATGGCGCCTCGGGTAGCGGTGCCGGCCGTCATCGGCGCAAGCCTTCTTGCCGCACCCGTTTTGATGGCTGCCCAAAACTGGGATGACCACGACCGCAGCGGCAAGTACACCGCGATCGCAATGGCGAAGAATTACCTGAATTCGTGCGAACCGAATGCCATCCTTTTCACCATCGGGGACAACGACACCTTCCCGCTGTGGTACGCTCAGGAAATTGAGAACATCCGTACCGACATCAAGATCGTGAACACAAGCCTTTTCATGACCGATTGGTACATTGACCAGATGAAGACCAAGACCTACAAGGCTGATGGCCTGCCGATTTCCTTCACGCACGACCAATACGTGGGGGACAAACTGGATTACGTGGTGTTCAACCCCAAGACCGAAGCACGCATCGAACTCCGCGATTTCCTCAATTTCATCAAGAGCGACGATCCCCGCACGACCGTTGAGATGCAGAACGGCCAGCGCATCCACTTCTACCCCACCGACAAGATCCGCATCCCGGTTGACAAGGCGGCTGCCATCAGGGCAAATGCGGTTTCGGCCAAATACCACGACTCGATCGTGCCGTACATCGACGTGGACATCAAGGGCGCCGCGCTCTACAAGAACAGGCTCATGATGCTCGACGTGATTGCCAACAACAACTGGCAGCGTCCCGTCTATTTCACCGGCGGTAGTTTTGGCGACGACGATTACCTCTGGATGAAGGATTTCCTCCAGCTCGACGGAATGGTCTACAAGCTCGTTCCCGTCAAGACCCCGATCGCGAAGGCGGCTAGCCCGCTGGACATGGGCCAGATCGATTCGGAGAAAATGTACAAGATCGTCATGTCGTGGGATTGGGGCAACGGCGAAAGCACCGAGATCTATCACGACCCCGAAACGCGCAAGAACAGCATTTCCTACAGGACCAACATGGCACGCCTTATGGAGCAGCTCATCAATGAGGGCAAGGTCGAGAAGGCGCGCACGGTCATTGACCTCGCGATGGCCAAGATGCCCGTGGATTACTATGATTACTACACGATGGTGGAACCGTTTGCCGCGGGTTACTATGAGATCGGGGATACCGCGAAGGCACGCGCGCTCATGGATAAACTCACGGGCAAGTATCGCCAGAAGCTGGATTATTTCGCCGGCCTGGAGCCATCGGAACAAAATGGGCTATCCATGGACATCATGACCGACATTGAACGTTACCGCAGCCTGCTGGGCGTCATGAAGGACCGAGGGGATTCGGCGTACTACGATCGCCACAGAGCAACATTCAACCAGTATAACGCCAAGTTCAGGCGCTTTGGCCGCGATGACGAGTAATGAAGTGGTACTGGGTCAGGACGCACCGCCTTGTCAAATGGCTTCTCTCGGGATACATATGGGACATTCCCGGCCGTGACGATGCCGTTTACCTGACTTTCGACGACGGGCCCACCCCCGAAATCACCCCATTTGTTTTGGAGTTACTTGAGCGGTACGACGCCAAGGCCACCTTTTTCTGCATCGGCCAAAACGTCAGCGACAATCCAGCACTTTTTGAATCCATTATTGCGAAAGGGCATGCTGTCGGGAACCATACGCATGATCACCCCAACGGATGGGCCACGCCGCTGCGCGCGTATTTGCAAAACGTAAGGCAATGTGAAGGTGCGTTGGCAGATTCGAACAGGGGAAAATTGTTTCGGCCGCCATATGGCAAATTGACGCCGTCGCAATTCAGGGAAATTAAAAATGCAGGTTACAGGATCATAATGTGGGACGTGCTGAGCGCCGATTTCGATACGTCGGTTACCCCCGAACAATGCCTGCAGAACGTACTCCGCAATATCAGGCCCGGAAGTGTCGTCATATTTCACGACAGTCAAAAAGCCGCGCCGAACCTCCGGCACGCATTGCCCGCCACACTTGAATTCCTGAAAAAAAAGGGATTGAGATCTTTGGCGATTGCCTAAAGTTGCTCCTGGACGAGCCCGATGATGGTGTTGGCATCCAGTTCGCCCGATTGCCTCCATACCATCTGCCCTTCCTTGTAGATCATGAGCGTAGGCAAACCCTTGATGCGGAGCGCATCGGCCAATTCCTGGTTCTTGTCAACGTCTATCTTGATGACTTTTGCCTTATCGCCCAGTGCGGCCGCGACATCGCGGATCACGGGATGCATCGAGACCGACTGTTCGTTCCACTCGGTGTAAAAATCGATCAGGACGGGAATCGGGGCATTAATAAGTTCTCCGAATTTGGACATCGTACGCTTTTTTTAATTGCAATTTTTGTTGAAAATAACAAAAAGGTCTTACAAATGTAGCACTTTTAACGAATTATGCGTTTTTGGGGCGTTTTTTTAGTTCAAGCACGGTAATTTCGGGCCAAATGCCCACACGCCCGGGATAAGCGTGGAAGCCGAGGCCGCGGTTCACGTAGACATACCGGCCCAGATTTTCATAAAGTCCCGCCCATTGCTTGTACACGTATTGCACGGGGCTCCATTTGACAACACCCGGAATCTCTATACCGAATTGCATGCCGTGCGTATGGCCCGAAAGCGTCAGGTGGTAATTCCCCGGATGTTGCTTCACTTCGTATTCCCAATGCGAGGGGTCATGGGAAAGCAATACCTTGAAATCTCCCGCCGTCAGGCCTTTGGATGCGAGCGCGAGATCGCCGGCTTTCTTGAAGTTGTGGCCCCAATTCTCGACCCCTACCAGCGCGATGGAAGCCGCGCCCCTGGCCAGCCTGACATGCTCATTTAGCAATAGCTTGAAACCGATTTGCCGGTGGAGGTCCTTGATCGCCTCAAAATTCCTGACCTTGGCCTGTTGCGATTTCCAGTCGAGGTATTCGCCGTAATCATGATTGCCCAGGATCGAAAATTTGCCGTGCGCAGGGGTTTCAATGCGGTTGAAGGTCTCGATCCACGGGTACATTTCCCTTGCGTGGGTATTGACGATGTCACCCGTAAAGACAATCAGGTCCGAAGCCTGTTGGTTGATCAGTTCCACCGCATACTCGATCTTCTCGCGATTGTCAAAGCTGCCGCTGTGGATATCCGAGATCTGCGTGATGGTAAAGCCGTCGAATTCATCCGGAAGGTCATCAAAATATACGGGTTGCCTGATCACCCTGAAATCGTATTTGCCCTTGAACATCCCGTACAGAAGCGATACAAACGGCACGGCGGCAAGTCCAAGCGCCACCGAACTCACAAATTTGCGCCGCGACGGGATATGGTCGGTTGCCTCCCGATGGTTCACGTAATGGACAAGGCCGGCGGGGAGCCTGTAAAGGTCTTCGGCCACAAGGACGACGACGACGACCAGCTTGGGTACGAGCGTGATGAGCAGGAGCCCGGCCGTGATCAGCGAACTGCGGTTCTGTCCGACCGATCGGTCAAACTGCGAGAACTGGTAAATGATATAGGCGTAGACCGCCATGGTCACCGCCATGATCGCCCAGGGCACCCATCGGGAGCGAAATACCGTCCTGAAGGCCTGAAAAGAATAATATTCTATGAGTACGAAAAGCGCAACGAGGAAGAACCAGCGGATCATGAAGGAAGTTTGCACAAAATAACGGAAGTTTTGCAGGCGCTCGCCGAGGGTTAATGTAAATTTAACGGTTGATGCACCCCGCCGAATCTTTATATTTGTCCAATGCCTAAACGCACCGACAGACAAAACCTCCTTATATACGGCGCCGCGCTGGCGGGACTGCTTTTCCTGCTCAAATGGCTGGAGCTCCGCCTGCTGATCTACCGCAACGCATATGAATATTACGGCGGTGCGATCGCGCTGGTGTTCCTATTTGTGGGCATCTGGATCGCATCGCGCACCTTGAAGCCCGCAATGGTACAAAATGCAGGGGCGCTGCCCGATGCCGATGCGGCGCACAAAGCCGGCCTGACGACAAGGGAAATCGAGGTGCTTGCCTTGCTCGCCGCTGGCCACAGCAATAGGGAAATTGCCGAAAAACTTTTCGTTTCAACCAACACTGTTAAGACCCACAATGCGAAACTCTTTGAAAAGCTTGAAGTCAGCCGCCGGACGCAGGCGGTCGAAAGAGCCCGTCAACTGGGCATCCTGGCCTGATCCTTTTGGGTGGTTTTCGTAAAATCATCCTTTGGTATGACCACCCTCATAAATCCGTTTCGCAATTTTGGGCCAATCTTTAAAAACCTCAACAATGAAAAAACTTGTACTTACTTATGGATTGATCGCGGGCCTTTTGAGCAGCGCGTGGATGACCATTTCGGTCATGGCGGGTTTCGACCACATGGACACCTCGATGGGCATGTTGCTGGGATTCGCGTCGATGATTTTGGGCTTTTCGTTCATCTTTGTCGCTGTCAGGAAATACCGCGACGATCACTCCGGCGGCACCATCACTTTTGGCAAGGCGTTTAAGATCGGGCTTTACATCAGCCTGATCGCGGCAACGATCTACGTGATCTCATGGCTGATCGATTACTATTTCTTTATCCCGGATTTTATGGAACAATATGCGGCAAAGACCATTGAGCAGATGAGGACCGATGGCGTTCCCGCCGCCACCATCGAGGCCGAGGCCGCCGACATGGCCAAATTTCGCGAGATGTACAAGAACCCGCTTTTCGTGGCAGCCATCACTTACACCGAAATCCTTCCGGTAGGTCTTATCATTTCCCTGATCTGCGCCCTGATCCTGAAACGCTCACCAAAGCCTGCCTACTGATCCGGACCAGGAAAATGGCGGTTCAGGATGCCCTCTATCACCGCGCTGGTAAGCGGTTTGTGGATAAATCCCGCGACCGTGTTTTCATGAAGCGCGCGCCGCTGGTCATCCGGGTTGTTGCTTGAGGAGACCATCATCAGGACAATGTTGCCCTTTTGCGCGTCGTGC
Organism: Flavobacterium sp.; assembly: GCA_005792865.1. GTDB lineage: Bacteria > Bacteroidota > Bacteroidia > Flavobacteriales > Flavobacteriaceae > Flavobacterium. The sequence goes on from SXQR01000111.1 coordinate 7,885, forward strand.
AATTGATTGTAGGCCTCCAGGAATTCCCATCCGTCCATCAGCGGCATATTGATGTCCAGAAAGATGATTCCCGGCCGCGGGTATTGGCCGTTATCCTTGTAAGCGCCCTGGCAGGTCAGGTAATCAAGGCCCTCGCGCCCGTTCAGGCAGACCTCGACGCGCGCGTCCACCTGCAGTTCCTTGATCGCAAGCTTATGGATGAAGTTGGTCGCCCTGTCGTCTTCGATCAAAAGGATGCAGTCAAGTCCGGGAATTTTTTTCATTATGTCAGGTTTGTTGATTGGGTATCGTGAAATAGAAAGTGCTTCCCTGTCCGGGTACCGAATTCGCCCAGATCCGGCCACGGTGCAGTTCGGCGATCTTGCGGCA
>SXQR01000112.1 GCA_005792865.1 Flavobacterium sp.
CCCTTGGCGATTTCTTCCCAGGGCACTTCCTTGCCGTCTTTTTTGCAGATGCGGACATATTCAATGGCACACTTGTCCTTCTTGCGGATCATGTCAAGGTCAACGCGGTGTGAGACCGATCCGCTGTAAAGCCTTACCGGAATATTCACCAGCCCGAAGGTTATGCCTCCTTTCCAGATCGCTTTCATGATTTTAAATTATGAGTTCGTTTTGTTTTTGCGGATGAAGCACGGGAGCGTTCTCGAATTTTTTGTGGTGCGCCCGCAGGCTGTCAATGTATTCCAAATGCGGGATGCGGTTGTTCTGCGCATCGAGGTCCCAAATGCCGCAATTTGAATAACTGTTCAGGTCATCCCAATCCGGACGATCGGTGACGGGATAGATGCAGATGCCCAGCAGCTCCACGCCTTGCGCCATCGCCTGTTGGCATTCGGCCACGACTTCGTCAAGCCACTCAATTCGCCCCGCGCCAAAGTGCCCGGTTTCCGAAAGGAATATCGGTTTTTGGTACCGCGCCGCAGCCATTTGCAACAATTTTGAAATACGCGAACGCTTCGCCTGCGTTTCGGGCCAGTCAAGCGGACCGACGCCGTGTTCCCATTCGGAATTCCAGTAATAGTTGAAACCCAGGATCTCGAGCAGCGATTCATCGCCCCCCAGTTCAGGGCAGATCCGGCCCGCAATGATGTCCATCGCCTGGAACTGGTGCTCGTTGAGGTCGCGCACCACATCGGCATCGCATTCAAACGCCTGGTGGACGCGGATGAGCGGTTCAACCAAAATCACCGTGCACGCCGGATCCACTTCCTTGAGGATCTTGATCCCGACAATCGCAGCCTTGCAGAGGTGGTATTTGATGTCCCAGCCGCTGTTCACCATGAAGGGTACAGTCCCGCGAACATCGCCCGAATGCCACGAGAGGAAACTGATCTCATTGATCGGCACCACGAATAGCGGTTGTTTTGAAAAGGTCTTGTGGAACTCGGCGAAGGCCTCGCACAATGCCGCGAAGCGTTTGGTGAACAGCGGGTGCGTGGGAAACATGCCATCGGGATAACCAAAGTGGCAAAGGTCCCACAGCTGCTGTATGCCATATTTTTCGGCTGCGTCCATCCTGTATTTGACTTCGCTGAAATCAAATGATCCGTCGCCATTATCCACCGCGCTCCAGCAAATGCCTTCGCGAACCGTCCGGATGCCTATCGAGGCGAGCATCCTGTAGTCTTCCTCCACGCGGATATCGTGCTGGGTCTCCCTGAGCAGGTTGACGCGCACGCCGTCGCGGTTGATGTGGTCGGCGCATTCATAGCCGCCCATGAAGAAAGTCTTGAATGGAGTCATTTTATGCCACGTTTAAATTGTTTTCGCGTTCCTCCAGTTCCTGGAACAGGTCAAGCGCGTTCTTGAAAGCCTGGTCCATGTTGAAATATTTGTAATTGGCGAGCCTGCCCACGAAGTAGATGTCGGCGAGTTTGTCGGCTTCGGCCTTGTATTTTTCATAAATGGCCTGATTGCGCGAATTGGGGACCGGGTAATAGGGGTCGCCTTCGTCCACGGTATATTCCCGCACGATGGTCGTCTTTTCGGATTTTTGGTTGCCGAAGTGCTTGTATTCGACAATCCGTGTAAAGCTGACTTCCGTGCCCGGATAGTTCACCACCGAATTTTCCTGGAAAAATTCAGCATCGACGGTCTCCGACACAAAGTTGATGGAACGGTATTCGAGCTTTTCGTCCAGGCTGTGGCGAAATTCGAAGAATCGGTCGATCGGCCCCGTATAAAATAGTTTGTCAAAGGTCCCGAGCTGTTCCCGGACGTCAAAAAAGTCGGTATTGAGCATGACCTCGATATTTTCGTGGTCCAATATCCTTTCAAACATTTTGGTGTAGCCGCCCTTTGGAAGCGCCTGGTATTTATCCGAGAAATAACGGTCGTCAAAATTGGTCCTCACCGGGATGCGCTCCAACACCGATGCATGAAGCTCCTCGGGATACTTGTCCCACTGCTTCTTGGTGTAATGCCTGAACATTTTCTCATACAGTTCGGTACCGACCTTGCTGATCACGGCCTCGTGCCCGTCCTTTGGATTTTCTATGGGAATCCGGTTGTCTTCCAGCCATTGCTTCATTTGTTCTTCTGAGGCAAGGCTCAGCCCAAAAAGTGCGTTGACAGTCGTGATGTTGACCGGGATCGGGACAAGCCGACCGTCCACCTTGGCGAGCACCTTGTGTTCCCAATCGTACCACTCCGAGAAGCGGGTCACGTACTGCCAAACGTCCTCCTCATTGGTGTGGAAAAGATGGGCGCCGTATTTAGAAACGAGAATGCCGTTTTCGTCGATGTAGTCGTAGCAATTGCCCGCAATGTGGTCGCGCTTCTCGAGAACGAGTACTTTTTTACCGATGGAGGCATAGCATTGAGCAAGAACGGCGCCTGAAATACCGGCGCCGACTATAATGATATCATATTGCTTCATACTTTCGCTGTTTTGCTGATCAGGAACTGCATCTTGTTGACGGTGTTGTTCCACGATGTCTTTTCAAGGATTTCATCGTATTCACATTCCAGGGAGAGATCGTGCGGGTTCTCCAGGATGAATTGGACGGCCTCGCTGAACTCATCCGGCGTCTGTACGATGCTTACGCAATGTTTGTAGTCGCGCACCACGTCACGGATAGGGGTGGAGACGATGCATTTTCCGGCCGCCATGTATTCAAGTGTCTTGGTGGGGCTGATGAATTCGGTTGCCTCATTGAGCGCAAACGGCATCATGGCCACGGAGAAGGCCTTGAGGTAATTGGGAAGCATGTTGTACGGCCTCATGCCCAGGTAGTGGATGTTCTCTGCTTTGGGCAGGTCTTCATCATTGATCTTGGCGATGGGACCGATCATCACGAACTGCACGTCCGGATTGCGATCGGCGGTGCCCCTGATCAGGTCAAGGTCAATCCTTTCATCGATTACACCATAGTAGCCCACGATGGGGTGGGGAATATTGGCGATATCCTCAGGGATCGCGACGCCGTTCATCGCCTTGGCGAAGTGTTCGCGGTCTACCGAACTCGGGAAGCAGAACACATTGGGGTGCTGTTTTTTCTTGGCCTCGTACAGCGACTTTCCGCCGGTGAAGACGATATCGGCCTGGGCCATAAGGAATTTCTCCTGCACGATCAATTCGGCAGGCGCACCGCGAAATTGTGACAATTCATCCATGCAGTCATAAACGACCGTATCGAATCGGAACTCATCGAGCAGCGGGACGAAAGATGCCGAATAGAACCATCCCATCTCCACATGGCGGTTGGCGACGAATTCGGGAAGGATATTCTTGATGGATGCAATGTTTTCCACCCGGGGCTGCAGGACGTGCAGGTTCTCTGTGATTTCAAGGCGTTCGGCGGTGTTTTTTTCCTCGGGCGCGAATGGCAGCGGTTCCTCGATAAGCAGGATCTTCATGTTTTTGGCAAGGCGGCTGATGATGTGCTGCGGCCTTTGGTAAACAAATTGCCAACGCAGATGGCAAAACACGATCAGGTCATATGATTCCTGGCGTCCGGTGGCAGTATTGATGGTAATTTGATGGGTAGATTTTTGGCG
>SXQR01000113.1 GCA_005792865.1 Flavobacterium sp.
AACTCCGGACGCAACACCACGATCATCCGCTCCAACTACGGCATACCGGAGGCTGTGCGGTTTTACCAGCACAGTCGAGGCTTCGGCCCATGAAATAATCGTCGTCGCCCCAAATGGCGCGCAGGATGTCTTCGCGGCGCAGGACTTGGTTGCGGTTGTCGAGGAAGAACTTGAGCAGTTCCGATTCGCGTTGGGTCAGGGTCGTTTTTTCGCCGTCCTGTAAAACCGTAAAATTCATCGGGTCGAAGATCAGCCGGCCAATGACAATCGGTCCATCAGCTTCGGGCTTTTTCATCGACCGCTTCAAAAATACATCGACCTTAAGGATCAGTTCCTCGATGCTGAACGGCTTCACCAGATAATCGTCGGCACCCATCCGGAGCCCGCGGATCCTGTCTTCCTTGAGCGTTTTTGCCGAAAGGAAAATGATCGGGATTTCGCGGTCCAGTTCGCGGATCCTGCCGGCCACCTGGAAACCATCGGCACCAGGCATCATGATATCCAGTATGCAGATGTCGAATTTTCCACCCGAAAAAGCCTCCAGGCACGAGAGCCCGTCTGCACAATGCGTGACCTCGAAACCATTTTGCTGGAGGTTGTCGGCAGTGAGGAATGCCAGCGTTTCGTCGTCCTCGGCATAAAGTATTTTTCCCTTGCTCATGAAATCCGGATTGAGATCGCGAAGCCGTCCGCGAGGTTTTTGGCCGAAATATCCCAGCCATGCAATTTGCAGATTTTTCGAACGTAATACAAACCGAGCCCGAAACCGGTCACCTGGCGGCTGGTTTGCGAGATGCGGTAGAATTTGTCAAAGATGAACGGGATCCGGTTTTGCGGGACGCCCGGTCCGTTGTCGCTGAAAATTAATGACTTGCGATCTTTCCCGATATTCAGGCTGATCGTGATGACAGGTTCGGAATTGCCGTATTTAATGGAATTGTCAATCAGGTTATAGGCCAGGTTGGAAAAGTGGAACGGGTCGGCGAGAATGGTTTCGCCTTCCGGAATGCGGATGTCAACCACCGCTTTGGGGTGCTTGAGCAGGATGGTGTCGGCGGCCTCCTGAAGCACCGGCAGCAGCGGGACATCAACTTTTTCGAGTTGCATCGGGCTTGCGTCGCTGCGCGCGACATCGAGGATCTTTTCGATGTGGCTGTTGAGCTTGCCACCCTGGGTGATGATGATTTCGGCATATCGGCGCAACTTCTCGTCCCTGGCAAGGCTTTCATGTCCCGAGAGGTATTGGGAAGCGATCAGGATCGAGGACAGCGGCGTCTTGAATTCGTGCGTCATATTGTTGATGAAATCGCGTTGCAGTTCGGAATATTTGCGTTGCTGGACGATCGTGACGATGGAATACACATAGACCACCAGGATCACGATCAGGGCGAAACTCAGGAAAAACCAGAATTTGAGGGATCCTAAAAGGTACGTGGATTCGTTGGGAAAGCGGATCGCGAAATAATAGACCAGGTTCTTGTGCTTTGGAAAATAGATGGATCGGGCCTTGCGCACCTTGTCGTCAGCCGAAACGTAATTGCCATAGACCATCTCATCGCTCTGGCAATCGTACATCGCGTATTCAAAGTCGGTGTTGAGATTGATCTTCTCGAATTCGGTGCGCAGGAAATATTCGAGGATCTCAGGTTCGAAATCATTGTTGACGTTGACGATGTAATAATCGTTGGAAACTTTTTGGACAGGGTTGTCCGACGGAAGTTCGTGATTTGTCCCCTCGTACAACTTCTTGGCAACTTCAAGCAGGGCGATGTGTGCTTTTTGGGTAAACTTCTTTTCCTCAAGGCCGTATGCCTGGCGGGTCCAGAGCAATTGCGCGATCAGGATACCGACGATCGCAACCAATCCAAGGATTAAGCTAATGTTGAGTTTGGTGTGTTTCACGCCGCAATTTACCGGATAAAATCATCGATACAATGACCGGTCACAACCGCTTAACAACCCTTTAACAAACATTTGAAAGCGGTTAACAGCCGCCGGAGGATCATCCTTGTACTTTTGGAATTGAAACTGAAATCCTTAAAATCATAAAATATGAAAGCGATCAAATTGTCTTTGTTTGCCCTTGCCTTTGGGCTGATGTCCTTCACCGCTCCGGGCGTCCATACTGAGCCCGTGACTAAAACCCGCGCCGCCGGTAGCATTTCCTGGAAGGCCGAAACCGTTGAAGTTGGTGAAATACCGCAAGGCAAGCCAAAAACCATTGAATTTGAGTTTAAGAACACCGGCAAGACCGATGTATTGATCACGACCGTGAAGCCGGCTTGTGGCTGTACAGCCGCCGATTATACCAAGACCCCCATCAAACCGGGCGAAACTGCAAAGGTCGCCGCGATCTATAACGCTGCCGCGAAAGGTGCATTCAGCAAGACGCTGACCGTTACCACTACCGCGGACGCTACCCCAAAAGTCCTGACGTTCAAAGGAACGGTATTGTAATTTAGTTGATTGGTTAAGGAAAAAGGGCTGTCGATTGACAGCCCTTTTTTATGCTATATATGTGCCTGGTGGTGGGCCGCCGCTTCACTGGTCACGAATGCGGGCTCGCCGTAAAGGTCAAATTCGGTGGCTTCGCTGATGCGGATCATCGCGAACTCGCCGGTCTTGAGGTAATGTTTGGTTGCGTCGATGAGGACCTCATTGTCCACGTCGGGGCTGTCAAATTCGGTCCTTCCGACAAAATGGCTGCCTTCCTTGCGGTCGATGACGCACCTGAACACCTTTCCGATCTTTTCCTGGTTGAGTTCCCACGAGATCTGCGATTGGATTTCCATGATCTCATTGGCGCGGTGTTGCTTGACATCTGCCGGGACATCGTCCTCGAGCAGATAGGCATGCGTGTTTTCCTCATGCGAATAGGCAAAGCAGCCGAGCCGCTCAAACCTCATTTCCTGCACCCATTGTTTAAGGATATTGAAATCCTCTTCGGTTTCACCCGGATACCCTACGATTAGCGTGGTGCGGATTGCCATTACCGGAACGGCAGCCCGGAAATCCTTGAGCAGCCTGGTGGTCTTTTCATGCGTGGTTCCGCGGCGCATTGACTTCAGGATATTGTCCGAAATGTGCTGCAACGGAATATCGATGTAATTGCAGATCTTGGGCTCACGGCGCATCAAATCGAGAACGTCCATGGGGAAACCGGCCGGAAACGCGTAGTGCAGCCTGATCCATTCAATGCCTTCCACCTTGCACAGCGCTTCGAGCAGTTCTGCCAGATTGCGTTTTTTGTACAAATCGAGGCCATAATAGGTGAGGTCCTGTGCGATCAGTATGAGTTCCTTGACGCCGTTTCGGGCCAGAGAGGTGGCTTCCGCAACCAGTTTTTCAATGGGTTGCGAAACGTGCTTGCCGCGCATAAGCGGAATCGCGCAAAAACTGCACGGCCGGTCACAACCTTCGGCAATCTTGAGATAGGCGTAATTTTTTGGTGTCGTGGTCAGCCTTTCGCCCAAAAGCTCGTGCTTGTAATCGGCGC
>SXQR01000114.1 GCA_005792865.1 Flavobacterium sp.
CCGAGATCACGCCTGCGCCACCGGCCAGGACCATCGGCAAGGTGACCATATCGTCGCCGGAAATCACTAAAAATCCTTCGGGAGCCTCGGCTATGAGTTTCATCGCCTGGACAATATCGCCCGCCGCCTCCTTGATCGCCACGACATTGGGACAATCCTTCGCGATGCGTATCACGGTTGCCGGCAACATGTTGCTTGCGGTGCGGCCCGGCACATTGTATAATATGACCGGAAGCGGAGATGCCTCGGCTACCGCCTTGAAATGCCGGTAAATCCCTTCCTGTGCAGGCTTGTTGTAATACGGCGACACCGACAGCACGGCCGAAAACCCTTCAAAGTCGCGCGTTTTCAATTCCTCGACGATCTCGGCGGTATTGTTCCCTCCTACGCCAAGCACAAGGAGAAGGCGGCCTGCGCTGGCCTGGCGGACCGTCCGGATGACCAATTCCTTTTCATCCTTGGTTAGGGTGGCCGATTCGGCGGTGGTGCCCAGGACCACAAGGTAATCGATACCATTATCGACCTGGAAGTTGACGATTTTTTCGAGCGCTTCTGTATCTACCGAATAATCGCTTTTGAAAGGCGTGACCAGCGCAACGCCTGTACCGATGAGTGATTTCATTTGATTTTGTTTAGTATTCTTAGGTATTTGGCGAGTTCGGCGGCGAAAATGCCGTACTGCTCGGCCGTGGTGTCTATCATGAAGTGGTGCAGCCTTTTGTCGACCGATGCGAATCCGACCCTGAATTTCGCCTTGGAGAGATGCGACACCAGTAGCAGCGCCGCTTTCTCGACGTCGTAATAATCGATCAACAGGTCGAAGGGCGTGTCGATGAACTGGCGCACTTGCGGCCGGGATATCGTCGCCGTCCAGGTGATATCGGCGTGGCTGAAAACCGGATAATTGAAAACATCGCTCTTTTTGACCTTGTCCCGGAAGGCCAGCACGTTGATGGATGCATCTTCCAACCCTTCCTTTCGTAATGCGTCAATCAGCGCCTCACGATGGCCAAAATAGGATTCGTCGATCAGGATGCCAACGGTGCGGATGGGGTCGCCCGATGGTAAAAGCGCCGTGCCCTCAAGGTGGTTTTTAACTATTTTTTTAGCCGCGAAATCCTTGAGGTGATTTAAAAACATAGTACTTTTACTTGCTGTAAAATTAGGGATTAAGCAGGTATAACGGGTGACAAAACTAAAAAAGTATCGGTGTTGGAAGGTAAGAATTGTTTTATCCTTAACATTTTTCTTCGCGCTTTCATGCAGCCCCACTTACCACGTTACCGGCATTGAGGGAAGGGAACTTCCCGTAACGCCTGACCACGGCGAATCCCAAAGGATCGAAGCCTTCATCAAGCCCTATCGCGACCACATAGACCGGGAACTCAACACGGTGCTCGCCTACGCCCCTTCCACCCTCGACAAAATGGACGGCAAGTGGCAGACAGGGTTAGGCAGCCTGATGGCCGATGCGATGCTGGCCCGGGGAAACGACATCCTGAAACGCCGCAAGGGCCGCGTGGCCGACATCTGCCTGCTCAATTTTGGCGGAATCAGGAGCATCATCCCCAAGGGCCACGTGACCACCCGGACCGCCTTTGAGATCATGCCTTTTGAAAATTCGCTCGTGGCCGTGGTTCTCACCGGCAAACAGATCGGGCAAATGGCCGACTACATCGCCAGGGAGGGCAAGGCGCACCCGCTGGCCGGGATGACCTTGTCGGTGGACGGCAAGAAGGCTTCCGGCATCCGCATCGGCGGCAAACCATTGGTGGCGACGGCGCAGTATGAAGTCATTACTTCCGATTACCTATTGAACGGCGGGGACAACATGACCTTTTTTGCACCGGCCCTGGAAGTGACCGACCTGGATTATAAAATAAGGAATGTACTGATCGATCATTTCAGGGATGCCGATACCATCAAGGCCCCGACCGACGTACGCATTACCGAACTCAAATGAAAAGGCGCGACTTCATCAAACAGACTGCTGCCGCGACCGCACTTGTGGGCGTTGGGGGACTCGCATCGGGATTTGCAAAACCGCGCACACTGACGGTCCTGCACACCAATGACGTGCACAGCTATGTCGATCCCTTTCCCATCACGCATCCCAAATATCCCAACCGGGGCGGCGTGGCCAGGCGTGCCGAAATGATCGAGCAGATCCGCCGGGACAACCCGAACGTATTGTTGCTGGATGCAGGCGATATTTTCCAGGGAACGCCGTACTTTAATTATTATGGCGGGGAGCTTGAATTCAAGCTGATGTCAATGATGGGATATGACCTGGCGACATTGGGCAATCACGACTTTGACAACGGGATAGAAGGCTTTCACGCCATGCTGCCGCATGCCACGTTTGGGTTCGTTTCGGCAAACTATGATTTTTCCAACACCGTCCTCAATGGCCTGGTACCGCCTTACAAGGTGATCGACAAAGGAGGCATCGTCGTCGGGGTATTTGGTCTCGGCGTCGAGCTGGAAGGACTGGTAGACAAAAAATTGTACAGGGAAACGCGTTACCTCGATCCTGTTGGGATCGCACAGGACATGGCCCGCAAACTAAAATATGAAAAGCGGTGCGACATCGTCATCTGCCTTTCGCACCTCGGCTATCAGTACAAGAGCGACGCAGGGAAAATTTCCGACATGAAACTCGCGGGCCTCACTTCGGACATTGACCTGATCATCGGCGGCCATACGCACACCTTCCTGGACAAGCCCACGATCGCCAAAAACCGGGATGGCAAGGACGTGCTCATCAACCAGACAGGCTGCTACGGGGTCAATATGGGCCGGATTGATTTCGTGCTGGAGACCCGTGCCTCAAACGGCCGCACCATTGTGGTTTGACCGCTCCATCGCCATCACGAATTCATAAAACGTGTAGAAGGCAAAGGCATTTAGGCCCATGGCGATCGGCCTGAAGATAAGGGGCGAAAGATCGTTCAGGTAATACTTTTCCAAGAAAACGATGAACTGCAGCGCGACAAAAAGGAGGCTGCAGATCAACAACCATGAATTTCCGCGGTTGTCATGCATCATATAGTTCGCCAGTGCGATCCCGCCAAAAACCGAAATCAGGATATTCTGCACGATCAACAACAGGAAACTGTTGTCGGGAATGTCGGGCGTAATGGCAAGCAGGTAGAAGAAAATCAGCAAAAAGGGAATCATCCCGATCGCGAGCGGCACGTAATCCTTGGGTTTGAGCAACTGGACGATCAGGGCGATCGCGGCGATCCGATGCAGCATGAAGGCGATGATCCCGTAAAAAAGCATTTGATCGGATGCGGGAATAAACAGCAGGTTCGTGAGCAGGGAAAGCGACATGGCAATGAAGTACAACATGTTTCGCACCGGAGAAGTGACAAAATAGAGCACCATGAGAAGTGCGGGCATCAGTGGCTTGAAAATAACGATCACGGGTGTGTACTGGAAGAGCTCGGCCATGATCTCGACGCCCGCAACAATGAAGTAGCAGCCCGTGATCAAATTGACCTTGCGGTCTGGATGCTGGAAGACCATACCGGATAATTATGGATAAAGTTAGGGAATATAAGGTTCCGATAGAGGGCTATCCCAAAACTTTGCGCGACCGGTTTTCGGAAGTCATTAAAAATTTCACAAACAGGTATTGCGCGGGGACGTATAACGCCATGGCCAATGCATGGAAATAGTTATCGCGGGTGTAAAAGACCTTGGCCGCAAAGATGAACTGCGTTGCGGCAAAAAGCAAGGTCGATAGCAGCAGTAACAGGTTGGGCCTGTTGGAAACCATGATGTAATTCCCGAGCGAAAGCCCCCCGAGAAAGGTGATCATGACACACTGGCCTACAAAAATCGAAAGCCCGTCGCCGATGCGGTGGTGCACGTGGTACGCCAGGTAGAGGTAGGTGAAAAGAAACGGGATACAGCTTACCAACAGCGGGAAAAGCCGGGGACTGCCGGCATATTTGAAGACCAGGAAGATCGTCAGCGCACGGAACACGAAGAAGAACATCGCGCCGATCAGGATGCTCGAGTACTCGGCCGATATGAAGAAGATGTTGGCGATCCATGCAAAAGCCAGCATGGCCACTACAAGAAAGTCCCGCTCCCGGGCCGAAGAAATGTAGTACGCCAACAGCGCCGGCATCAATAGGGGTTTTATCACATAAATAGCACCGGTATTGCCGACGGTCTCGAGAAAAACTTCGGCAATGCCCAAAACAAAATAGCCAATCAGCGCCATCAGAGCGATCTTTGGCCTGGTTCCGCGGGTCAGTTCTGCTTCCATGTTTCAAAAGTTTCGGTCACCGCTCGCCTGTCGACAAAATAGCGCACCATGAAAAAGTACGAGACAAATTGCGAAAAAAGGTTCAGGTGGTCCAGGAGCGCGATCTCGATCACGAACTTGTTGATGCTGTAGAACAGGTCCGAAATCAGCATGCACAAGGACATCAGGCAAAGGTTGAGGTAAACGGGCGTGCTCCGGCTCAGGAAATTGAAGGCCGAGATGGCCACGAGCATCACCAGCATGATGCCGTACGCC
>SXQR01000009.1 GCA_005792865.1 Flavobacterium sp.
CCGCCGGCTGGAACACCATGGCCACCGCTCCGTTGCCGTCAGACACCACGATGCGGTTTTGCTCCGCATCCTTGCGCGCCGTGTATCCCTTTGGCAGCGAAAGCGTCTCGGTCACGGCCAGGCGCTCAAAGCTGCCGCCGAGCGCTTCGGCATTATTGAATATGTAACTGTATTTCAAAGCCCCGTGGTAAAGCGACATATGTTTGTCCACCCCTGGTGATATTCCTTTGGTGGCGATGGCATTTTCGCCGCTTGCGCCGGGCACGGCACGCCCCGTTTTCACTTTACGGGAAGTGGCGCCGGCCTGGAAATCGAAAGTCGTTTCATTTGCGATCTCGATGCGCTCTCCGCCCGCGATGATCGCCCAGGATTTGGCGCCCTGCTGAAAGAACGGATCCTGCGCCGGATATGAAATTTGCCCGTCGGCATTTGACAGCCTGTAATCGATGTCGTTCCACTGGCCGTTGTCCAGGTAGTGAAGGGGAACCGAAGAACTTACCGTTGTCCTGGTCCTGTTGGTGTTGAGGTAGGTCCGGGTAAAGGCAGTGCGGAGTTCGGTGAGTTCGCGTTCCACCTGCGTGCCGCTTGCCGTGATGTCGTGCTGCGAAATGCGGTTTTGATTGGTTTGTGAATGACCCCAAAAAGACACGAACAGCAGCCCAAGGGCCGCGAGAGAAGTAATTTTTGCCATGTTTTGCTTGATTAGAAAGCCGGAGGTTTGAATTCCAGGCTTCTAATATATGACAAAATTTTGCTCTGCCTAACACGATCGGCCACAAAGGGTTATAATTTTTTTTGAAAAATTTTAAGAAGCCCCGCCGACACTCGTGCCAGGCCGTCGGAACAAAATGGTTTGATGAAAAGGAAGATTCAAAATGTGGCGCCGGACGCTGGAGTAAAACCCTGCAACCGCTCAGTTGACCGCGAGCTTGCCCGAAGACACGATCCGGCCATTTTCAAAAAGTTGGTAAAGGTAAAGGCCCGCATCGATTCCGCCCAGCACGATCTGGTGGCCCGAAAGGTGGCGGCGCTCGGCGATCTGGCGCCCGCTCATATCATAAAGCCGGAAGGTCGCATCGGCCAGGGCAGTTGCAGACTGCAGGACTTCACCCGAGAGCGGATTTGGGTAAAGGCCCTTCCTGGCCACCTGGTCGCCGATGCCAAGCTGCGAAGTGAATTCCGATGCGCCGATATCGACAATTCCCGAGAGGCGCGGATTGCCCATGAAGTCGAGTTCATCCGTGGGAATTTCAAGGTCCGGATTGCCCGAATCGACGCATAGGCTGTTGGCCGATATCGCCTCGGGCGTGGCCGTGCTCCAATCGGGATTGGCGTAGATCGAGTTGATCTCGTGGCCCATCGCCTGCTGGAATTCGCCCAGGGTGGCAAAGCTGAGGTCGTGCCAGTAGATGTTCAGGTCCGTGGCGTCGCCCGACGGAGTAAAAAGGCAATTGAAGTTGAAAAGGTTGTCGGCCTGCGGGAATTTGGCTTCGACCGACAGCACGATGTTCTGCTGGTTCGCATAGACGATGTTGTCCTCAAAAACGCAGTTGGAGGCTTTGCTGACGTGGATCTCGCTCGCATAACCCAGGTCGGCGTTGTTCTGGTAAAGCGTGTTGTTTCTAAAGGTGGAGTATAGGACCTGTCCCGTGGTGAGCATCGTGTATCCGCCCACCGCAAGACCACGCCCAAGGTTATCGTAAACCAGGTTGTTCTTGACGGTAATGTATTGGGTGACACCGTCCTTCTCGCATCCCACACTGATCCCCGTTCCGTTCTGGAAGGACCTGTTGCGCTCGATGATGATGTTCTCGCCGCCATCGACATAGATACCTGCAGACGATGCCAGCGGTGAAATGTTGTGGTGGCAGTTGTTGTTGCGGACGATCCCGTTGCGCGCCTTGTCCAGGAGCGGGTCGTTGCAGATGCCGTAGTTTCCGGCCAGGCTGATGCCGATATTGGTATTGTGGCGGATCTCACATCCTTCGATCAGGAAATCCTCCACATTGCCGTTGAGGGTCAGCGCCTCGCTCTTGCCGGTGACGTTGTCGTATATCTGGCAATCCTGGATGGTGAGGTATTCGACCCCGCCTCCGCGGCCCACGACGGCGAATCCGCGTGCATTTTGCCCCGAGGCCGGTATGACGTCTTCCTCGGGCGTCCATCGGATCCCGTGAATGGAAATGTTTTTGAAACTCAGGTTCCGCGCGTATCCGTTCTGCGAGGTCTCCACCATGATGCCGCGCGCATTGTTGCGGACCAGATTCCGCAGCTCGAGGTTTTCAAAGTGAAGCCAGCTCTTGTTGTTCATGCGGATCAGCGAGGTGCCATTGGTGCCTTCACCATCGATGACCACGGTTTCACCGGGCATGTTTGTGAGGACGATGGGATTGCCGCTGGTACCCGAAACATTGACCTGGATATTTTCATGATAGATGCCACCCTTGATGCGCACGATACTGTTGGGGGTGGCGGAATTGCAGGCTTTCTGGATTGTGGCCCAGGCCGAAGCAGGCGACAGCCCGTCATTTTGGTCGTTGCCCGTGACCGCGTCGACAAAATAGTCGGTCTGGCCCCAAAGGGAGTTTATCGCCAAAAAGAAAATCCACAAGTACAGTTTTCCCACCTAATTATATTTAATGCGCTGGAAATTACATAATTACCACGCAACAATCATAAAGGTTCGGTGAACTGCGGGATTTACTCGATAAACTATCGTTTGCGAACGCTACAACTCCGATATTTGCAATCCCTAATTTCAACTCAATCGCCAATGAAATGGATTTTGGTGATCCTCATTTTTGTTTCCGGACTTTGCCGATCGCAATCGATTCGGGAATGCGACAGCCTCATTGCTTCCGGTATTGAAAAAATGGCCAGTGCCGATTATGAAAGATCGCTCGAATTACTGACCCGTGCCGCCTCGGCCGCACAGGGGAACGGTTGGCACAGGCAGCATTTCCTGGCGCTCAACAATATTGGGGCAAATTA
>SXQR01000115.1 GCA_005792865.1 Flavobacterium sp.
ATAGTTTGGTAAAATTATCATTTAAAGATTATTTTTGAAAAAAATCGTCATGCTCCGCCGGCTGCTCAGTTATTTCATTCCCGTCAACATCCATAAACAGCCGTCGGCACTGAGCAAAACCCTTGAGGTAACCTGGGCGAACGGCCAGCTCGTCCTTGATTCCCGGCACACCAATTACTCCTTTGGAAGCCTGCAGCGCGTGCTGCGCAAGGGACTTTTGGAAATCGGGTTTGAAAAAATCCGCGGGATGAGCGAAATATTGGTCCTGGGCGTGGCCGGCGGGAGCGTGATCCAAACCATCAACGGGGAAGCCGGGTTCACGGGCCGCATCACAGGAGTCGAGATCGATCCCGAGGTCATCGCATTGTCAAAAAAATTCTTCGGGCTGGACCGGATCCCAAACCTGGAGCTCATCAACGACGACGCGTTTGAATTCGTTTTGCGGACCCGCCAACAATACGACTTGGTCATCATCGACATCTTCCAGGACACGACCATGCCGGGATTCCTGTTTGAAACGTATTTTGTCAACAGGCTGGGCGAAATTACCTCGCAAAACGGGATTGTCGTCTTCAATACCATGACCCTTAAGGAGTCAGATTTTTTACGCAACAGCGAATTCAAACGCCATGTTGACACGAAAGTTTTCAACATCCGTTCGCTGCCGCGGCTCGAATCCCATAATGAGTTGATGATCTTGGAAAAGCCTAAAAATACTTCTTCCGCCGAAAATAAACGATCATGACAAGTGCGATGACCGCCATGACGCCCAAGACCGCATAATACCCGTTTTCATTCCTGAGTTCGGGCATGTGCTCGAAATTCATCCCGTAGATACCCACGATGAACGTCAACGGCATGAAGATGACCGAAAAAATCGTCAGCGTCTTCATGATCTGGTTCATCTTCTGGCTTTGGGTCGAGAAAAAGATGTTCGAGGCGCTTTCCAACGCATTGTTGTCAAATTCAATCTGCTCGAGAAGTTCCAGTGTTTTCTGGTGCAGGCGTGCAAAAAAAGTGTAATTGGACTTCTCTATGCCATTGTAGTCGTCGTCGTGCTGGATGCTCTTTAGGTTGTAGAGCGCATCGCGCAAGGGAACGATGGCACGGCGCAGGAAATTGAGGTTTTCCCGGTGTTTTTCAATCCGCTCCAACACGACCGGCTTGTGATTGGCCTTGGCCTCGCCCGACACGGCTTCGATCTTTTCCTCGTAATTCTCGAGTGTGATGTAAAAATTGTCCATCACTGCATCGAGCAGCATGTAAAGCAGGTAATCGTTCTTTTTTTTGCGCACGATCCCGCTGTGCTCGCGGATGCGTTCCCTGATGGTGGTAAAAAAGTCACTCTTCTTTTCCTGGAAGGAAACCAGCAAATTGTCGCGCAGCAAGAACGAGATCTGCTCGATCTGCAGGCTGTCGTCGGGGTCTTCTTCCAGTACCGATTTAATGCTGAAGAAAAGGTTATCGTCCATTTCCTCCATCCTGGTGCGTCGCTGGGTATTGAGGATATCGCCGAGGATGTATTCGTCTATCCTGAGTATGCCTGCCAATTCCCGCATGAATTCCAGGTCGTGCAGGCCATGGATGTTGAGCCACAAAACATCGGTGGACTGCCTTGGGTCATAGATTTCCTGCCTGACCTTGTCCAACCCGACGTTCTTGTATTCCTCGAAACCCTCATCGTTATAGACAAAAAGCTGCATCCGGACAGGGTCGATCTTGTAAATCCCCGTGTAGGCAAAGGGCTGTGCGGTGCGCGAACGGATGAATTTGACTCTTCTCATCATTAATTTTGCATAAAGATAGGAGATTTTGAGCGCTGCGATTAACTTTGGAAAAATTTGAAGATGGCCCTTCTTTTCAAGAATATCAAACAATTGCTGCAGGTGCGGGACGCCCACATTGACCGCGTATGCGGGGCTGACATGTCGGTCTTGCCGATGATCGAAAACGCCTGGCTCCTTGCCAATGACGGCGTGATTGAAGGATATGGTCCGATGGGCACCTGTCCCGATGCCGATGCCGAGACCGTCGACGCCAGCGGGCGCGTCATGCTCCCTTGCTGGTGCGACAGCCATACCCACATCGTGTATGCCGGTAACCGCGAAGCCGAATTCGTGGACCGCATCAACGGCCTCACCTATGAAGAAATCGCGGCGCGCGGCGGCGGAATCCTGAATTCTGCGGCCAAGCTGGCCCAAACACCCGAAAGCGACCTGTATGAGCAGTCGGCAAGAAGGCTGGTTGAGGTTATGAAGCTGGGAACGGGTGCCATCGAGATTAAGTCGGGCTACGGGCTTTCCGCAGAAGCCGAGGCCAAAATGCTCCGGGTGGCGCGAAGATTGGGCAGGGATTTCCCGGTCGCCGTCAAAACCACCTTCCTTGGCGCGCATGCTTTCCCAACTGAATACAAGGAAAACCGCGATGCTTACGTGGATCTTCTCATCGATAAGATGTTGCCCAAAATAATGACCGCCAACCTTGCCGATTACATCGATGTCTTTTGCGAGAACGGTTATTTTTCGGTTGAGCAGTCCCGGCGAATCATGCAGGCGGGAAAGAAGTACGGCCTGGCATCCAAAATCCATGTCAACCAGTTCAACGCGATTGGCGGCGTAAGGGCCGCGGTTGAAAACGAAGCGCTTTCGGTAGACCATTTGGAAATCATGGAAGCAGACGATTTCGCGGCGCTGAAAAATTCGCGCACGATGCCCGTTGCGCTTCCCTCCTGCTCGTTTTTCCTCGGAATTCCCTATACTCCGGCCCGGGAGCTGATCGCCCGGGGCCTTCCGGTTGCCCTGGCCACCGATTTCAACCCCGGATCGACACCATCGGGCAACATGAATTTTGTCGTTTCGCTGGCCTGCATCAAGATGAAGATGACGCCCGAAGAGGCCATCAATGCCGCGACCATCAACGGCGCCTATGCGATGGGGCTTTCCGCGACGCACGGTTCGATCGCTGTCGGCAAAGCAGCCAACCTGATCCTTACGCGTCCGGTGAATTCGTTTTATGAACTGCCTTATTCGTTTGGCTCCAACCTTGTCGAAAAAGTTTGGATCAACGGACAACCGCTATAAAAAAAGCCGCCCAAATGGACGGCCGGATTCTTAATGGAAATATATTGCTACTTCAGGCTGAAGCTCGATTTTGACACGAGTTCCCCGTTGCTGTCGAAGATGTTTACAAAATAGGTCCCCTTTGCGTAATCCTTGCCAGGCAGGTCTTCAGATACCTGGACGGTCTTATTCTCATAATTTACGGTCTTCGCGAAGCTGTAAGTAAGGGACTGATCGCCGAAAGTCTCGGTTTTCTTGTCGCCCAGCACATTGTTCTTGCTGTCGATCACCTGCACGTAATAGACGCGGTTGCCCGATTGTGCGATCTGGTTCTCGGCAATGGTGAAGTCCACTTTAAGGACATCTGCACGGCTGGCGCGGTCGGTGGCGACCTGTTTGCCGGAATTGCGTTGCTTGTAAGCCGCGGTCTTGAGGTTTAGTACCGACAATTTCGAGCCTTTTTCTACCGTTTTGGACAGTTCCTCGTTCTGGCCCACCAAAACCTGGTTGTATTTCTTGGATTCGTCCAATACCACGACGGTAGAATCGCGCTCTACGGTGAGCTTCGTATTCTGGGCCTTGAGCTGCTCAACCTGGGCCACCAGCCCTTTCATGTCGCGCTCCAACTTTTGGTACATCCCGCGGTACTTGGACAAAGAAGCCGCATCACCTTTGGATTTTTCAAGG
>SXQR01000116.1 GCA_005792865.1 Flavobacterium sp.
AATTTTTAGCTATTGTTGAAGATTTACATTAATGCAATTTTAAGAATTTGAAATTGGTCAAAATTGTATAACGTACCATTGGGGCGGTTGGATGAAATTTGTCATGAAAAGCAAAATGAACATGACCACAAATTTACTCGCCAACACAGCTACACTTATCGTAAGGATTCCCGGATACATCGACATCCCGCCGTATCAGGAAAAATCCCGTGCAAAACGCTCCATCATCCGCACCCTGATCCGTTCTTTGCAATGCAAGGAATTGGAACTTGTATATGCCGGTTATTGGCCGGAGGATGCGCTTGCATCGGCCTCAGAACGCCATGAGGGCACTTTATTGAGCATTAATGTTTTAAGTGCCGGCCGTGCGGTGACCGAATTCAACAATTCGCAGGACACGCTGGTGCGCCGTTTTAGAAAGGAACTCCAAAGCAATTCGGAGCAGATTGTCATTGACCACCCCGCGAACGGTTTGGCGCCACGTCACATCCAGGTTTACCTCCGCAGCAAATTCCAGGAAGTGGCGCTACAGCAGCCACGTTATGCCTTTGCCGTTAGTTCGGGCGGATACCGCTCGATGACACCATCGTATTAAGATTCATTTTTTTTAGTGAAAGCCCGCTTCTGGCGGGTTTTTTCGTTTTTACGAATGATCGGAAATGTCATCTTTCAGCCGTCCACTGTAATCTGTTAACAGTACGCCGTTAACTGTAAAGCGCTTAACGGAACGCATACAATTTAACAGAACCGAAGCCCGGCAACCCAATTATTACCGTAGTTTTGCAAAATTGCACAAATGCCAATGCCGGAAAAGATAATTGAAGCTGAAATAGACGAAAAAAAGGAGCTGTACGGGTACCAGCAGGGCGATATCGACGCGATATTTTCCCGCATGGAACAGGTTGCGCCCAACTACCACCTCTTGTACCAACTGCCTACCGGCGGCGGCAAGACCGTGATTTTCTCCGAAATCGTGCGCCGCTACCTCACGTCGCACAACAAAAAAGTGGTCGTGCTCACGCACCGCATCGAACTTTGCAAGCAGACCTCCCGCATGCTGACCGGTTTTGGCGTCTCCAACAAGATCATCAACAGCAAGATCAAGGAGTTGCCGGACCAAAACGAATACATGTGTTTTGTCGCGATGGTTGAAACCCTCAAGAACCGGATCTACGACCAGAAACTGCATCTGGACAACATCGGTTTGGTGATCATCGACGAGGCGCACTACAACTCTTTCAGGAAACTGCTGGGATTTTTCAAGAACGCCTTCATTCTGGGCGTTACTGCGACGCCGCTGAGTTCCAACATCAAGTTGCCGATGAACCAGAACTACGATGAGCTCATTGTGGGGGATACCATTGAGTCGCTGATCCAAAAAGGCTATTTGGCCCGCGCTCATACCTATGCCTATGACGTGGGGCTGACCTCGCTCAAGGTAGGCATCAACGGTGACTATACCGTGAAATCTTCGGAGGAACTGTACTCCAACATCACGATGCAGGAAAAGTTGCTGCATGCCTATACAGAGAAGTCGCTGGGCAAAAAGACGCTCATCTTCAACAACGGCATCAATACCTCGCTTTATGTTTATGAAATGTTCAGGGAGGCAGGCTATCCCATCCGCCATTTGGACAACACCAGCAGCAACGAGCAGCGCCGGGAAATCCTCCATTGGTTCAAGAAAACGCCCGGTGCCGTGCTCACATCGGTTGGGATCCTTACAACCGGTTTTGATGAACCCACCGTGGAAAGCATCATCCTGAACCGCGCCACCAAATCGCTTACCTTGTATTTCCAGATGATCGGGCGCGGATCGCGGAAACTTCCGGGAAAAGACTCTTTCATCATCATCGACCTTGGCAACAATGCCGCCCGGTTTGGGCTCTGGAACCAACCGGTGGACTGGCAACACATCTTCCGCGCCCCTGAATTTTACCTGGAAAACCTGCGGGACGATGCCGAGATCGAGCTGCACTTCCGTTATGTCATGCCGGCCGCGGTACGCGAAAGGTTTGGGAAGACGGCCAACGTCGAGCTGGACATCGAGCATGAATTCCGGATGGCGGTTCGCAACAACCTGAGGCCCAAGGTCGTGGTTGAAAAATCACTGGAACAGCACGCCGCCATGTGCGTGGACAATGCGGCCGAACTCTCGCAGGCACGCGTCCTGGCAAAACTTCTCAGCGAGGATATCGACTGGCGGATGCGAAAATTTGCGTCATTGCTGAGCCATGTCAGCAAAAATTACCGCGAATGGCTCATCGAGGACTACCGGCAAAAATTGGCGCTCGCCATTGGGCGTTTATGGCGCGAAACCCGGCTATAACGTTTGCGATTAACACGGTTTTAACTTAAAATCAGGCAGATATTCGGCAAAAAAAATAGTTAAAATGCGCAGACTTCTGCGAAATGTGCATTTCATCGAGTATATAAAGCGTTGAACTGATGTTTTTTTCTGTCGCGTAAGCATGCGGTAATTTTGCTTCGTAGGGGACAATTGAAAGGACCCTGCAGCAATAGATGAAAAAGAAGTACGACGTTTTGCTGATATTGGAAGGCACCTACCCGTTCAACGGGGGTGGCGTCTCGACCTGGGCGCACATGTTGTGCAACAAGGTCCGCAATGTCAATTATGCGCTGTATTCCATCAATGCCGATTTCGAGACCAAGCCAAAATACGAACTAAGCGACAACGTGACCGAGGTGGTACAGGTACCGCTATGGTCACCGCTGGAACCGCGTGAACTTCTGTCTTACGGCAAGAAATACCACAAATTCGTGGCACGGAAGGAGCAGGACGATGACCAACAGATCCGTACCGAATTCCTTCCCGTCTTTGAAAAGCTCATCACCAACATGTACGCCGACAACCTCGATCCCGAAGAACTTGACGAGGTGCTTTTTGACATGTGGCGTTATTTCCAAAAACACGATTACAAGAAAACAATGAAGAGCCCGCTCGTGTGGCGTGCCTTCTGTTACCACGTGAGCGATGTGCTTTCAACCGAAGAAAACTGCGAGGCCACGTTGTACGACCTTACAGTCGGCATGCGCTGGCTGTACAGGTTCCTTTTGCCGATTTCCATCAATGTTCCGCGTGCCGATATTTCCCACCTTACGATTTCCGGTTT
Organism: Flavobacterium sp.; assembly: GCA_005792865.1. Taxonomy (GTDB): domain Bacteria; phylum Bacteroidota; class Bacteroidia; order Flavobacteriales; family Flavobacteriaceae; genus Flavobacterium. Next base: position 3,135 of record SXQR01000116.1, read on the forward strand.
CCCGGTGATCCCGGCGCTTGTGCTCAAGTACAAGTACGGTACACCGATGATCGTGACCGAGCACGGCGTGTTCATCCGCGAGAGGCTGATCGCGATCAATACTTCGGAGTATTCATTTTTCCTCAAGAAGATGTTGATCAAGCTCTCTGAAGCGATCACGGGATTGGTATATTACAAGGCCGATGAGATATTGTCGGTCAACAAATTCAACATGACCTGGGAGAAACTCTACGGAGCCAACCCAGACAAGATAGATGTCATCTACAACGGAATCGACCACCAGCTGTTCGCGCCCTCGCCAAAACCAAAGGAATTGGAGGGAACGCCGACTGTGGTTGCCGCCGCACGGATCTTTGAACTCAAGGATGTAGTGACGATGATCCGTTCATGTGACGTGGCCCGCCGCCAGATTCCGAACGTCAAGTTTCTGGTTTACGGCGACAAGAACGCGGTGCCCGAATACACCAAGCAGTGCGAAGACCTGATCGACGAGCTTGGCCTGCGCGACAATTTCGTGCTCGCCGGTTACCATTCAAGCCCGCACACCTTGTTCTGTGAGGGCGACATTTCTATCCTGACCTCCATTTCCGAAGGTTTCCCCTATACGGTACTTGAGTCGATGAGCTGCGGGATTCCCGTAGTCGCAACCGATGTTGGTGGCGTGACCGAGGCACTTGACGAGTCTTGCGGCTTCATCTGCAAGCCAAAAGACCACGTCGAGATCGGCAATAGGGTAGTGGAACTGCTGCAAAATGAGGAACTTCGCAAAAAAATGGGCATAAACGCACGCCGGAAGGTCGTGGAGAACTTTACAATCGGTAAATTTATCCATGAATACGAGCAGGCATATGAGCGTGTTGCCCGCAAGGAAGCCAAGGAAGTTGTCGAACCGATATTCTTACAGTTAGAACAACGCCAGGCGGCTTCTTAATGACCGCTCGATCCTGCACAGCCCCAAACCTACTGCATGGAACACCAGAATGAAAATATCAGATCCCTGATTCTCGACATCAGGGAAAAAGTCGGCAGGCCCGTTTCAAACCGGGTCGTGGTGGCTACGATAGAATCGCTTGGCATCCGCAACAAGGATACCGAGGCTGACTATGGCATTCCATCGGTCTATGAACTGGCCGATTTGGTGTACCACGAACTGACGCAGTCCCAGGAACATGCCGGCGCTCGCAATATCAAGGAACGCGAGGCGCTCCAAAATGGCCCAGCGCAGGTTCAGGTTTCCGATTATCTCAAGATCAAGGCGCGCCTCTTTGCCGAATATTATCCGAAGGGAATTCTTCATCTTTTGCCCGTGGTGCTGCAAATCGGCGCCATCATTGTTTTTGGCTATTCCCTCTGGACTTTTGTAGGGTTCAACCACGTACAATCTACCGCTGTGGTCCTTGGCGTGATCATCGGACTGGTTTCCACGGCCGGTTTCGTTCAGGTCATCGGAAGGCAGGCCTCGTTCTACTGGAATTACGAAGATTTCCCCATGGTACGTGCCACGGTCGATTACCTATTGCGCGTCGGCTCTGTAGCGGTCCTGGGCGTCCTCGCGGTCATTGCGCTGCTCAATGTATTCATCTATCTGTATCCCTTTAAAGTCCTTGTGGTCATATCGGCGTATGCCTTCATGATCGGGCTGTTGCTGTTGGTCCTCGCGCCCTTGCACACGATCAATCAGCGGTGGGTGATTTCCCTTTCCATATTTGCCGGTACCGCGGTCGCCATTTTCCTTAAGGCACAGACGCCGGTGCACGTTTACCTGACGCACTGGATCGGCATCGGGACGGCGGTGGTCATCTCGCGCGTTTTCCTTACACGGTACTTCGCCCGGAAAATCGGGAAGAAGAAGACCGATGGGCTGGAGGTGAAGCCCGAGGTGGTGATCTACCACAATTACCAATATTTCCTGTACGGAATTTTCCTTTACATCTTCATTTTCCTGGACCGCATCGTCGCCTGGTCCGATACCGGCAACGGCCCGATCCCTTTCATTGTCTATTTTGAAAAGAATTACGAGCTCGGCATGGACCTGGCCATCCTGGTTTTCCTGCTCCTGACCGGCGTCCTGGAGTACAGCATCGCATCGTTCACCCGCTTTATCGACATCGGCCAAAAACTCACCAAGTACAACGAACCGCAGGCCTTTAACCGCCAGCTAAAAAATATGTACTGGCAGCACATTGGGATGCTGGGCGTAACCGCGATAGGCGTTTTTGTGCTGATTTACTTCATCATGAACGCTTCCTGGGGTTACAAGGGGCAGTTCAATGAAGAATTGCTGTCGCTTAGCGTAAAAGTCTGTCTGATAGGGGGTACCGGCTATTTTTTGCTGGCCTGGGGCATGCTCAACACATTATACCTTTTTACCCTGGGACAGCCTTCCAGGCCCCTGCGCGCCATCATGGCAGGTTGCCTGGTGAACCTGGTCATCGGCTTCGCACTGAGCAGGACGGCGGGATATGAATACAGTGTGGCGGGAATGCTTTGCGGTGCAGCGGTTTTTATGTATCTTACGCTAAAGGCAAACCTCCAATTTTTCAACAATCTCGATTACTACTATTATGCGGCTTATTAAAATGTTCCTGTTCCTTTTGCCTTCGGTACTCGCCGGGGCCGTACCGGTGGAAGCGGTTTCCAAAAGCACCGTGCTGGTTTGCTATGGCAGGCTCAATCCCGCAGACATCCGCGGCTACAATTACGTCATACTTGAATCACAGTTTTATAATGTCTATGAATTGCGCAAGATCAAATCCCAAAATGGAAAAGTGCTGGCCTATATCAGCGTCGGGGAGGTCAATGCGAATGCACCTCATTATGCCAAGCTCAAGGGCCTGACGGTGGGCAAGAACGAGATTTGGGACAGCTATTACCTGGACCTGGATTCCGAGAAGACGCGCAAGGTCCTGATGGACATCATCAAGTCCAAGATCGAGATGGGTTATGACGGTTTCTTCCTTGACAATGTTGACCATTACACCTCATTTGGCGCCCAGCCCAAGCAACGCGCCACGCTGGTCTCGTTCCTCAAAGAGATTTTTACGGCTTATCCGGACCAGACTTTCCTGCAGAACGCGGGCCTTGAACTGGTTCCCGACACGGCGCCCTTTGTCGATGCGGTGATCATCGAGTCCATCGCGACCGATTACACTTTTGCCGACAAAAAATACAAGATGCGCGACCAGGCGCAGTTCGATGTGTATGTAGAAAGGCTCAACAAGGTCCGGGAAGAGTACAAGCTACCGGTGATCCTGATCGAATATGCCGATACCAAGGCGCTGCACGATGAGGTCGTGCGGCGGATCAAACCCCTTAAATTTGAATATTTCATCGGGAAGATTGACCTGCAGTCCATCCCCGATTACCACAACCGATGATACTGCTTACCAGTTCCATAGTCACGGGCTTTGTGCGGCTTTGTTTGTTGCTGCTGTTCCTGTATTACCTGAACCGCAAGTTTGTCAACCGTTCGGATTCCAACAATTTCCTCGAATTCCTGGTGCACCATTGGTTCAGATACGGCGCCATTATCGCCATCATGCTTTTCCTCACGGTTCAACTGGACATGTACGACCTGCTCAATTGCCTCGTGATCCTGAGCCTCGTCATGGCCGTCGACATCGTCGGTTTTGCCCGAATCCGCAATTTCAGGAACTACATTGACACTTTTGGCAGGCGGCACCTGCTGGGCGCGATCAAACGCGTTGAGTTGCGCAAGCCGCTCCTGGACTGGCTGGATTTCAAGAAAAAGCGCGATCAGTACGGGAAGCGTTATTACATCTTCGCCCTGATCGTGGTTTTAGCGGCGGCGGCATTTGGCAGCAGGTTCTACTTCCTCAAGTTTGACCAGTATGCGCTGTCCTCGATGTGGCTCGCCGATTTGCAAAAGGTCATGGATTTTGACCGGCAGATCTGGTTCATGAACGAAGTCCGCGTCAATGGCGCCCTTGCCTTCACCAATTTTTACGGCAAGATTTCGGGCGTAAGCCCGGAGATGGCGCTTGAGTCGGTTGGGATACTGGAATCGGTGCTGCTGTCGATCGTGATCTTTTGGGTCGTCCGCAAGATTACGTTTTCGGCGATCATCGCGTCCATCGCCGCCGCCATGCTGTTCGCGCTCGCCTTCACGCTTACACCCATCAACATTTATTTTTTCCTGCAGAGTAAACCCATCTTCCTGGCCATGACCATCGGTTTTCCCACCATGGTCTATCTGTTGCGCCCGGGGTTGCTCAAGTTCAGGAAGCAGAACTATTTCTTTGCGATCCTCACCGCTTTTGTCGCCATCGGCCTGATCGACGTCTTCACGCTTTATGTCCTTTTCCCCCCCTTTATTTTATTGGCCACATTCTTTACGCGCCGCAAGTCACTGCCGTATTTTTGGCTGGGGATGATGGCTTATCTGGCGGGTTCGGCGATCGTACTGGGCATTTACGCCGCGGTTTGCGCCTGGCTTGAAATCGATTTGCTGATCTTCATGCATTCAAGCCTGCTCTCGGTGAGCACTTATACTTATGTTCCGCAATTGATCATACCGTTTGGGCAACTCGTCACCTTTTACCAACTGGGATCATGGGCGATCATAGCCATCCTGCTGATTTATATTTTCGCCTTTAAGGAAAAATGGGGCGCTTCAATGGCCATATTGCTGTATTTCAACGCACTGGTACAGATAGGTTATATCCCGAGTTCGTGGATTGACAGCGATTTGCTCAACCAGGCCCTGTCGGTTTTCATGCCGGTCGTGGTGGGCATCGGGCTCGCGGCGGTACTCCGGATTTTCAAACCCGTCGGCGAAAGGTTCCAACGCTTTTCAATGCCGGTGTCCATCGGGATGGCGGGCGTGTTGGTCGCGGCGGCCGTGATGCTCCAGCGTGAACCGGCATCGGCACTGACCCCTTCTCCCAATGGCCCCAAGCTCGTGCTGGACGCGTACGACCACATCTCGACGACCTATTTTCCATACTCCTATGCCGTTGTGAATGACAATTACACCCAGGTCATGAGTACCGACAAGCATTTCTTCATGAATTATTCGGATTTCCTGTACGATTACCCGGCGCAGGATTCCATCTATTTCCGCCATCGGCCCAACCAGAAATTTTTCAAGAAAAACCCGCAACACGTAATCCCCAAAAGCATCCTGCTTTTTGTTTTCGAGGGCGGCAGCCAGCAGCAGGGCGACGAGGGTGACATTTCGCCGCTTTTGATGGACCAGGTGGCGATGCTGAAGAAGCGGGGCCGAAAGGTGGAGCTTTTTTACGAGCGCGACCGGCTTCGGGTTTATGAAATCGTCAACGAACCCGGCCAAAGCAAGATCGACGACCTAATCTTTTGACATGCACAAACTTCTGCGTAAACCTGCCTTATCGCTCATGCTTTTCATCCTCATCGCGAATTTTTCGGGGTGCGGACGCCTCGACAATTTAGATACGGACCAGTTCAGCATCTTCAAGGACGAGATCAACAGCGCGGCCGACCTGCGCCGATACGGCCCGTTTGTCGAATCTGAGACGCCGATCGTGGAATACCTGGTCGATTTCCAGTACAAGCCCAGCATTGAATACCGCGACCACCTCAAGAAGATGTGCGATTATGCCAAGCTGCCGTTCAAGGCTTCGGACGTGCGCAAATTCAACGGAACGCCCAAACCCACTACGCGCGTGCTTTGCGTGATGGACACCAAGATGATCTCACAGCAGGCTCTTGGCCGCCTGACCGATTTTGTCGCCTCGGGGGGAACCGTGTTTTTTCCCTTTGCCGCCGAGGACAGGCGCATTGGATACCTGTTTGGTTTCAAGCCCGAATCGGAATTCATCACCGATGTAAAATCGGCGGGATATCTCTTTACGGTGCCGGTGATCCCGGGCCTTAAGGATGTTCCCTATAACGATCCCGTGATCCATTTTGGCTATGACCGCAGCAATTTTTCGGACAAGGTCACGATCCTCGCCACGGCCACGAGCAACAAGAATTATCCGCTTGTCGTGGAGAACCGGATAGGGCGGGGGAAAGTGGTGCTTTTCAACACGACGGTGATTTTCGAGAAGATCGAACGCGGTTTCATGTTTGCCGGGATGCTCAAGGGGCTGGAAGGCGTGCCGTATCCCATTGTCAACGCCTCGACGATGTTCCTGGACGATTTCCCTTCGCCGCTTTACAACATCAAGTCGGAGCCGGTCGCTTCAGAGATGAACCTCACGGTCACCGATTTTGTCAAGGACGTCTGGTGGCCGGACATGATCGCGCTGGCCAAGAAGTACAAGATGGAATACGCCGCGATGATCGCTTTCGACTACAAGAACAAAGTCAATCCGCCCTTTATTTTTGACCAATGGGAAGAAAATAAGATTCGTGCCAAGCGCCGGGTAATGCCCGTCAGCGACTGGCTCGTGCACAACGTCGCGCAAAACGGGCATGAACTCGCACTTCACGGTTACAACCACGTATCGCTGAGAAAGGAACTTTGGAAGAACCAGGATTTTATTGAAACCTCGATGAAGGCCGTGCAGAAAAAATGGGAGATCAGCAATTTTGGCCCCCTGCCGACCTCTTACGTTCCGCCGAGCAACATCATCGACAAGGAAGGCGTGCGGCTATTGAAGAAGGGCATGCCGTCGCTCAAATTCATGTGCAGTTTGTATCTGGGAGAGCGGCACGAAGGTGGCGACCGCGAATTTGACTTTGACCCTTACCACAAGGACTTCTTTGATTACCCGAGGATTTCCGACGGTTTTTACCTCGCCAACGACAAGAAATTCTCCCAGCAGGG
>SXQR01000117.1 GCA_005792865.1 Flavobacterium sp.
ATCCTTCCGATGCGGGTGACGCGCGGATCGTTTTTGGAAGCCTCCATCTCGGTTGTCTTGTTGATCTTCATCGACCTGAACTTGTAGCAAAAAAACTCCTTTTCATTGATGCCCGGCCGGCCCTGACGAAAGAATACGGGCCCCGGCGATTCGAGCTTGATCAGGATGGCCAGGATCGGGACAAGCCATGACAAGAGGAAAACCAACACGAAAAGCGAGAAAACAATGTCGAACGCGCGCTTGAATATCTTGGTAACGGGATCGTGCAGCGTGGTCTTGCGCAATGACAGCACCGGGAAGATCTCGTAATAATCGATCTTGAGGTTTTTGGAGAAGATCTCCTTTGAATCCGGGATGAACTTGATGGCGCGGTGGTTCTCGTCGGCAAAATCCACAAGGTCCTTGAGCTGTTCATTGGTGATTTCGTTGAGCGAGCAGTAGATTTCGTCAACCCGCTGTGCGATCACGAAGTCCTTTAGCGCATCCAGCCTGCCTACGATTTGCGGGTTGGATTTTTTGTCCGAAAAAAAACCGAGAAACCTGTAACCGTAGTCATTGCGATTGGTAAAGAGTTCCTTGAGGCGGATGGCTTCGGGCGTATAACCAATAATGACCGCGTTGCGGAAATTGGCGCCGGTCACGATCCTGTATTTCTTGAGGTAATAGAAAAGCAGGAATTTAGAGAGGATGATGAGCGAAAAACTTACCGAAAGGAACCAGGCAATGGCGGTTCCGCTAAAGATCGACTGCTTGGAAAACGGAAAAAAGGCGATCACCACCAACATGAAGATGATGCCCTGGCGGACGATTTTTGATATGATCTCGACCGGCGTCGTGAATCGGTAGATGCCGTAGAACTTGACAAAATACGCAATGACGGCCCACGCGACGGTCTGATAGAAAATATAAATTGTCATGTCGAGGCGTAGCTCCTCGAAGAATATGCCGCACAGGAAAGTCAATACCACCAGGTCAAAGCCAATGCTTATGGGCCTGATGTATTTGGAATACCGTCCTGTTTGCGCTGCCACCATTCCTAGTGAATATAGCCCGTGAAATCTTTATGTTCTTCCTTGAGGAGTTCCTCGTGCGGAAGCGACTTAAAGTATTCATAGGTTATCTTCATGCCTTCGCTGCGGGAAACCCTGGGCTCCCAGTCGAGGATGGCTTTGGCTTTGGTGATGTCGGGTTGTCGCTGGAGCGGATCGTTCACCGGGAGCGGATGGTACACAACCTTCTGGCTGGTTCCCGTGAGCTTGATGATTTCTTCGGCGAAATCCTTGATCGTGATCTCGTCCGGGTTGCCGATGTTGACCGGCATATGGTAATCTGAATGCAGCAACCTGAAGATACCTTCCACCTGATCGTCCACGTAACAGAACGACCGCGTCTGCATGCCATCGCCAAAGATCGTAAGGTCTTCGCCCCGAAGCGCCTGCCCGATGAATGCGGGGATCACGCGTCCGTCGTTGAGCCTCATGCGCGGGCCATAGGTGTTGAAGATCCTGACGATGCGCGTCTCCACGCCGTGGAAAGTGTGGTAGGCCATCGTGATGGATTCCTGGAAACGCTTGGCCTCGTCATACACGCCGCGCGGCCCGATGGTATTCACGTTACCGTAGTATTCCTCCGTTTGCGGATGCACGAGCGGGTCGCCGTATACTTCTGATGTCGAGGCGATCAGGATCCTGGCTTTCTTGACGCGGGCCAGTCCCAAAAGATTGTGTGTGCCTAATGATCCCACTTTGAGGGTCTGGATCGGGATTTTCAGGTAATCGATGGGGCTCGCAGGGGATGCAAAGTGAAGGATATAATCGAGATGACCGGGAACGTGTACGAATTTGGTCACGTCGTGGTGGTAAAATTGGAAATCCGGATGCTTGAAAAGGTGCTCGATATTGCGAAGGTCACCCGTTATGAGGTTGTCCATCCCGATGACGCAATAGCCTTCGGCGATGAACCTGTCAGATAAATGCGAGCCAAGAAAACCGGCGGCACCGGTTATGAGTATTCGTTTCTTCATACACTAGCGGTTGTTCCGGGCCGGGGCCGCGCCGGAAAGAAAGAGGCAATACAGCACCGTAAAGAAAATCACCCCGCGCTGCCTCCATAAAAATGATTCGGTCAAAAATAAACTTATCATAAGAACTGCAAAAGAAATATGCGCAAAATCTTTGGAAACAAAGGCTTTTTTAAGATTTAGGACCAGCATCGCCAGCAGGAGGACGAACCCAAAAAAACCCAATTCGGCGAATGCCTGGACGTATTGGTTGTGAAAGTTGCTTTTGTTGTACCCAAAGGCGCCGTCATTGCCCTGGTACAGGTTGTCTTCCCGTGTTTTCTCGCCGATCTTGCCATAGGACGCATTAAGCCCGTAGCCGGTGAAGAACTTGCCGTCGGAACCCATCATCTCGCAAAAAATCCTAAACTGGTAAACCCGGAACGCCGCGCCCGGAAAAAAGTGGTTGGGTTCAAATTTTTCCTGGCTCCAGGCCTGCCGAAGGCTGACGTTGTATACCTTATCCTCGCCACGGCTCAATTGTTCATTGATCGTATTGTCTTTCACCATGGAACGGGCCTCAACCGCGAAGCGTTCGCGCACTTGCGGGACGGCGATCAGCACCGATGCCGCCACCAGGACCGAGAAACCGATCCAGGCCAGCGCTTTCCACGGGCGGCCTCGGCCATAAAAATGCCTGAAGGCCAACAGCAGCCCAAAGACCACGATGACATTCTTGCTGGAGAGCAACAGGATGAGCAGTGCGAGCACCC
>SXQR01000118.1 GCA_005792865.1 Flavobacterium sp.
ATCCGCATCACCGGCGAGGGTGAGCCCAATCCCGACAATTCCGACTATCCGGCAGATCTTGTCCCCGACTATCTCGATCTCGATGACGATGCCGATCAAGTCCTGACCGAGAACGAGATCAAGAATCCTGCTACGGGCGAACCGTACGAATATAACGAGATCCCGCTTTGCCCGGGCGGCAACGGTAAACCGAAACACCGTGATCCGTCCTGTCATTAGCAAAAAAAAACCGTCAGTAACGACGGTTTTTTTTTGCCCTGTTTTAAAGTTACTTTTTTCGGGAAATGGCTTTGCGAGCCGACGCGATAATGGCGGCGCTGTTGAGCCCGTATTTTTCCATGAGCTGTTCGGGTGTACCCGATTCGCCAAAACTGTCGTTCACCGCGACGAATTCCTGCGGCAAAGGATCGTGAAGCGCCAGGACCCGCGAGATGCTTTCGCCCAGTCCGCCCAAAATGTTGTGTTCCTCGGCCGTGACAATGCAACGCGTTTTTGAAACCGATTTCAATATGGCGCCCTCGTCCAGCGGTTTGATTGTATGGATGTTGATGACCTCGGCCGAAATCCCTTCCTTTTCAAGTGCCTCGGCGGCAACCAGCGCTTCCCAGACCAAGTGCCCGGTGGCCACGATCGTCACATCGGTCCCCTCGCGGAGCATCAGTGCTTTCCCAATCTCGAACTTCTGGTCGGCGGGAATGAAATTCGGAACCACAGGCCTTCCAAAACGCAGGTAAACGGGGCCGTGGTGTTCTGCGATGGCAATGGTTGCCGCTTTCGTCTGGTTGTAATCGCACGTGTTGATCACGGTCATGCCCGGAAGCATCTTCATCAGTCCGATATCTTCAAGTATCTGGTGCGTCGCGCCGTCCTCGCCAAGGGTCAGTCCGGCGTGCGAGGCGCAAATCTTGACGTTCTTGTCCGAATAGGCAACGCTCTGGCGGATCTGGTCATAGACACGCCCTGTCGAGAAATTTGCGAAGGTGCCAGTGAACGGGATTTTTCCCCCGATGGTAAGCCCTGCCGCGATGCCGATCATGTTGGCCTCGGCGATCCCGACCTGGAAAAACCTTTCGGGATGGTTTTTCTTGAATTCGTCCATCTTGAGCGACCCGATGAGGTCGGCACAGAGCGCGACCACGTTCTCATTGGATTTCCCCAATTCGGCAAGCCCGGCCCCAAAGCCCGAACGCGTGTCCTTGCTTCCTGTATTTTCGTATTTCTTCATTTTAGTAGTCGCTGAGGTTTTCAATCACGTTCTGCATCATCGCGAGCTTGAGTTGCTCGTCATTGGGCGCTTTGCCGTGCCAGGCGTGGCTGTACATCATGTAATCGACGCCGTGGCCCATCTCGGTGTGAAGCAGCACGCAAACCGGCCGTCCTTTTCCCGTGCGGGACTTGGCTTCGGTCAGGCCGTCGATGACCTGTTGCATGTCGTTGCCGTTCTCGATTTCCAGCACGTCCCATCCAAAGGCCTCGAACTTGGCGCGGATATCGCCCATGGGCAGCACTTCGTCGGTCGATCCGTCGATCTGCTTGCCGTTGAGGTCTACGGTCGCGATCAGGTTGTCCACCCGGTAGGCCGATGCATACATCATCGCTTCCCAGTTCTGCCCCTCCTGCAATTCACCGTCGCCGTGCAGCGAAAAGACCAGATGCCTGTCGTGGTTCAATTTTTTGGCAAGCGCGGCACCAATGGCCACCGACATGCCCTGGCCCAGCGATCCCGATGCCACGCGGACGCCCGGCAGGCCTTCATGCGTGGTGGGATGTCCCTGGAGGCGGGAATCGATGTGCCGAAAGGTCGCCAGTTCTGATACCGGGAAGTATCCGCTGCGCGCCAGAACGCTGTAGAATACGGGCGAGATGTGCCCATTGGAAAGAAAGAAGAGGTCCTCGTCGCGTCCGTCCATGTCAAAGGATTCCTTGCGGTCCATGATGACCTGGTAAAGCGCCACGAAAAATTCGGTACAGCCAAGAGAGCCCCCGGGATGCCCCGAATTCACTGCGTGCACCATCCTGAGGATATCGCGCCGCACCTGGACGACCATGTTGTTGAGTTGTTGAAGGTCAGGTTTCATTGTAGTTATTTAGAAAGTGCAAAAGTAGGTATTAATGTGGAAAGTGTGGTCAGATTTCAGCTGTCAGCTGTCAGTTATCAGTTATCAGTCATTAGTCATCAGTGGTCAGCCTGGCTGTCGTTAACCGAAATGATTTCGGGTTAACAGAGCTCCCGCGCCTCGGGCCAAAAGCCACCAACCCCAAGCCACTAGCCAAGAACCACTAACCACTAGCCACCAGCCACTAACCCCCAGCCACCCATTACTGCTTCCTAAACAAAAACTCCCCGCCCTGCTTGAGCACCATTTCGCCTTTTTCGGGATTGAAGATCATCTCCAGGCCCGCGGGAACAAACTTGAAGGTGTTTTTGGCGATGCTTTCAAGTGCAAAGGCCGACTGTCCCGATCCCTGCGCCATCAGCGTCGAACCCTCGCGCGTGATGGTGATCCCGATGGGGATTTGGGCCGAGGCGTAGGATCCCGTCATCTTGTCGAGTTCGGCGGGGTCGTGCGCAAAAGTCTTGAAGTCCGGGATCTCGAATTGCTTCCCAAAGTGCCAGCTCAGGACCGCGAGCCCTATCTGGTTTGCGTTGAAGTTCACGCCATTGCCCGACATGACGTAAGTGACGCCTTCCTCGGGAAAGTGCGAGACAATGGACCTGAAGCCGTCGATCCCGCCCGTGTGCCCAAAGGATTTTTTGTCGCCAAAAGGGAACTGCATCAGCCCGAGGCCGTATCCGTCCCGGATATCCTTCATCTTTTCAAGGCTGGCCTTGGACACGATTTTTCCGGCAAACAGCGCCTCATAAAAACGCGCCAGGTCCGGGAGGCTCGAGACTATTGCGCCGGCGCCCATGGGGATAGACATGTCGGTCGTGTTCTGCTTGTCCCACTTGCCCAGGTAGCGGTAAGAAAGCACCTCGTTGCCCTGCGGGTTGTATTTTCCGCCAAAATAGGCGCCGCTCAGCTTGAGGGGCTTTAAGATTTTCTCCCCGAGGATCTCGCGGTAAGGTTTTTTGTAGATGTCCTCAAGGATGAAACTCAACAGGACATAATTGGAATTGCTGTAATCGGCCTTGGAATCCGGCTCGAAATCGCTGGCCGGGCCGGCAATCAGGGCGAGCATTTCGGTGCGTGACTTGGCGGCGGTATTGTACCCGGTGTATTCGCGGTCGTCGGTGAAATTGTGGATCCCGCTCCTGTGCGAAAGCATTTGGGAAAGCGTAATTTTTCCTGCGTTGGGCACCTGCGGAAAAAATTTGGAGAGTTTGTCGTCAAGCTTCAGCCTGCCCTCCTCAACGGCCTTCATGATCAGCACGGCCGTGTAGGTCTTGGTGATCGAACCGATCCTAAAGCGCGAATCAGGTGTCAGCCTGCGACCGGATTCCACATCGGCAAACCCAACCGAACGCTGGTAAACCGCCTTCCC
>SXQR01000119.1 GCA_005792865.1 Flavobacterium sp.
GCGCCGAAATCTCATCGGCCAGACCGTCCATCGTAAAGGGTTTTCCCGGATCGTGGGTTCCGTGCCCGCCAAAATCGGACGTGATCAAGTTGAAATGTGGGGACAAAGTATCGGCCAGGGGCGCGAGTGTCGAACGGTCTCCCAGCGCGCCGTGGAGCAGGATGAGATCTTGCATTTTTGGAGGAAAATTAACCAAAAAATGCCAATGATATAAGACTTGGCCCCAATTTTATAATGCGAGGGCGCCATAGAAAAATGACCTTTGTTTTTAACTAAATTCAACAAACTATGGAAAACAATCATGATCACCGCTACAGCGAGGGACGCCGTTCCATGCTGACCGGCATGTTCCGCGACAGGGACAGTGCCGAGAACGCTTACCATGAATTGCGCGAGCGCGGATATTCGGACAAGGACATCAACGTCATGATGTCTGATGACACCCGTAAACGCTATTTCTCAGATGAGGACCATCACTCCGAACTGGGCAACAAGGCAGCCGAGGGCGCCGGAAAAGGCTCTGCTATCGGCGGGACCATCGGGGCGATTGCAGGTGTCATTGCCGCGATCGGTACGAGCGTTGTGATCCCCGGACTGGGTCTCATCATAGCAGGTCCGCTTGCCGCGGGATTGGCAGGAGCCGGTGCCGGAGGATTGACAGGTGGAATCATCGGTGCGCTGATTGGCGCCGGTATTCCCGAGGAACGCGCCAAGAAATATGAAACCGGTATCAAGGAAGGCCATGTGGTCATGGGCGTGACGCCCCGTACCGACGACGATGCCGATTACCTCGAAAGAAGGTGGAAAGAGCACAACGGTGTGGACATCTACCGATAATTTGATTCGGATTAAAAAGTGAAAGGCTGCCTGTGGGCAGCCTTATTTATTATAAATTATTTATTATAAATTATAAAAGGAAGGAACTTTACTTGATGAGCTCAAAGCTTCTTCTCACGAAAGCGGTCAGTTCCTCGCCTTTGAGCAAGTTCTGCGAAAGTTTCGCCAGGTCGAGCGCCTGCTTCACCAATTGCTCCTTCTTCTCAGCGTCAGGCGCGTTGAGGATACTGGCAGCGAGTTCCGAGTTGGTGTTGACCACCAGGTTGTACATCTCGGGAAAGTTGCCCATTCCAAACATGTCGCCGCCGGTCTTGCTCATCTCCTTCATCCGGCGCATGAATTCGGGCTGGGTGATCAAAAATGGTGCGGCCGAAGAGTCCATAGCCTCGAGCTGCACGTTGTAATTTGCCTTGGGAACGATTTCCTCGATCGCCGTTTTCAGGGTTTCCTGCTCCTGGTCTGACAGCTTTGAGACCGCTGTATCTTCTTTCCTGATGAGGTTGTCAACGTGATCCGAATCGACCCTGGCGAAAGTCAGGTTTTCGTTGTCGGCCTCCAGTTTCTGGATCAGGTGCGGTGCGATGGGCGAATCTAGCAACAGGACCTGGTAACCCTTTGCCCTGGCCGCGTCAATGTAGGCGTGCTGCGCATCGGCGTGGCCGGCGTAGAGCAAGACAAGTTTCCCGTCCTTGTCGGTCTGCGTGTCCTTGAACTGTTCCTTTAGTTCGTCCAGCGTGAAATATTTGCCGTCCACCGTCGGGTAGAGGACAAACGCGCCCGCTTTCTCGTAGAATTTCGGTTCGGAGAGCATGCCGTATTCCAATACGATCTTGATGTCGTTCCACTTCTGCTCAAAATCTTCGCGGTTTTCGGTAAACAGGGCCTTGAGTTTATCGGCAACCTTGCGCGTGATGTAATTGCTGATCTTCTTCACGTTTCCATCGGCCTGGAGGTAGGAACGCGAAACGTTCAGCGGGATGTCCGGCGAATCGATCACGCCCTTGAGCATGGTGAGAAACTCGGGAACGATGCCCTCGACATTATCGGTCACGAAAACCTGGTTCTGGTAAAGCTGGATCTTGTCCTTCTGAATCTGCAGTTCCGGGCTCAGTTTGGGAAAATACAGGATGCCCGTCAGGTTGAACGGATAATCCACGTTGAGGTGGATATTGAAGAGCGGCTCGTCAAACTGCATCGGGTAGAGTTCGCGGTAGAACGACCTGTAATCCTCGTCTGTCAGGTCTGAAGGCTGCTTGGTCCACGCGGGATTGGGATTATTGACGATGTTGTCCACCTCGACGGTTTCGGGCTTGTAGTCCTCCGGGGCATCTTCGGGTTTTGGTAACGTTTGTTTTTTGGTCCCGAATTTAATCGGCACCGGCATGAACTTGTTGTACTTGGTCAGGAGTTCGCGGATTCGGGATTCCTCAAGGAATTCGGTCGAATCTTCGGCGATGTGCAGGATGATCTCGGTACCGCGGTCGGCCTTGTCGGAAGTTGTAAGCGTAAAATCGGGGCTGCCGTCACAAGTCCAGTGCGCAGCAGGCTCGTCCTTGTAGGACTTGGTAACGATCTCGACCTTGTCGGCCACCATGAACGCCGAATAGAACCCAAGGCCAAAGTGTCCGATGATGCCTGAATCTTTGGCAGAATCTTTATACTTATCCAGAAATTCCTCGGCACCCGAGAAGGCAATTTGGTTGATGTATTTTTCAACCTCGTCTGCCGTCATCCCGATTCCCTGGTCCACGATGTGGAGTTTCTTGCCTTCCTTGTCGATCCTCACCTCGATCATCGGGTTGCCGTATTCGGTCTTCGCCTCGCCAATACTGGTAAGGTGCTTGAGTTTCAAAGTGGCATCGGTGGCGTTGGAGATAAGCTCGCGCAGGA
>SXQR01000120.1 GCA_005792865.1 Flavobacterium sp.
ATCCAGGAGCGGCTTGAGCGCGAGTTTGACATGACCGTGATCACAACGGTTCCCAACGTGTCGTATTTTGCCTACACCAAAAAAGATCCGGAGACGCCGATCGTAGTGAACAATCCTTCGGACCTTCCGGAGCCGTCAAGGCTTGACCGTGTAGAGGAGCCTTTCATTAAGGCGACCATCATCACCAAAAGCGATTTTGTGGGCAACGTGATGTCGCTTTGCATCGAGAAGCGCGGGCAGATCACCAACCAGACATACCTGACCACCGAGCGCGTCGAACTGACCTTTGACATGCCGCTGGCCGAGATCGTATTTGACTTTTATGACCGGTTGAAGACCGTATCGAAGGGCTATGCATCGTTTGACTACCACCCCATCGGGATGCGGACCTCGAACCTCGTGAAAGTGGACGTACTGCTCAACGCGAACACCGTTGATGCCTTATCGGCACTGATCCACGCCGACAATGCGTACAACATCGGCAAGAAGATGACCGAAAAACTTAAGGAACTCATCCCGCGCCAGCAATTCGACATCCCAATCCAGGCCGCGATCGGCGCGAAAATCATTGCAAGGGAGACCGTAAAGGCGCTCCGCAAGGACGTGACGGCCAAGTGTTACGGCGGGGACATCTCCAGGAAAAGGAAACTCCTCGAAAAACAGAAGAAAGGCAAGAAACGCATGCGCCAGGTAGGAAACGTCGAGATTCCGCAGGAAGCGTTCATGGCGGTTTTAAAGCTGAATGATTAAGTCTGACGAATGTCGAATGTCAAATTGATTGGAAGGAACTACTTATAATAATTCCGTTCGTCATTTACTACGCTATCGCTCCGTACCGTTCGGCTTCGCCTCGGGTCGACATTCGACATTCGACAATAATATAATTCAAAGACAAATATGTAATTGATTGGACGGAACTACTTATAATAATTCCGTTCGTCATTCGACATTTGACATTCCACATTCGACATATGCTTGAAGACAAATCCCCCCAACGCACCCCGCTTTCGCAACTGGGCGAATTCGGCTTGATTGAACATCTGACCTCCAATTTCCCCATCCACCATTCCGGTACGCTCAAAGGCATCGGTGACGACGCGGCCGTTCTTGACTTTGGTGACAGGAGGTGCGTGGTTTCGACCGATTTGCTAATCGAAGGCGTGCACTTTGACCTTGCATACATGCCGCTCAAGCACCTGGGTTACAAATCGGTGGTGGTGAACCTCAGCGACATTTGCGCGATGAACGCCAAGCCTTTGCAGATAACGGTGTCGATCGCGGTGTCCAACCGGTTTCCGCTTGAGGCACTGGAGGAATTGTACGCGGGAATACGATTGGCTGCGAATCAATATAAGGTAGATCTTATCGGCGGGGACACGACCTCGTCGCAAAAGGGGCTTATCATCAGCGTGACCGCCATAGGCGAAGCCGGCCCTGATGAACTTTGCTACCGTGACGGAGCAGGCGAAAATGATTTGATCGTCGTGACGGGAGATATCGGTGCGGCCTATATGGGATTGCAGGTCCTCGAGCGCGAGAAACAGGTTTTCCAGGTCAATCCGCAAGCCCAACCCGATCTTGAACCTTATACGTATCTTGTGGAGCGGCAACTAAAACCCGAGGCCCGCACCGACATCCGGACGTTGCTTCACGCGCTCGGGGTGAAGCCCACGGCCATGATCGATATCTCTGACGGATTGTCATCGGAAGTGTTGCACCTTTGCAAACAATCGCGAACGGGTTGTAACATCTATGAGGAAAAACTGCCGCTGGATCCGCAATTGATCTCAACCTGTGAGGAATTCAACCTGGATGCGACCACCATCGCAATCAATGGCGGCGAGGATTATGAATTGCTTTTTACGGTCAAGCTGGAAGACTTTGACAATATCAAGGGCAACCCCAACCTGACGGTTATCGGGCACATGGCGTCGTCATCACAGGGAACCAATCTCATTACCCGTGCCGGGGCCAGCATCGCACTGAAGGCCCGCGGGTGGAACGCACTGGGATAGGGCAAAAAAAAAAGCGATACTCTCTCCAATATCGCTTTTTAAATCTTTAAAGCAATTACCGGCCTTTGGGGGCAAACCGGGTGTCAAAACTGCTTTAGAATGTGTTCCTGAAATACTCACTCAGTAAAATCACAGTGCTAAATTACCTACAAATATTTTACGGGTTTATGTGGGAAACCGCATTTGTTGTTACGGTTTCCCGTACATTTGACCGGTTCCCTAAAGCAGGCCCTTGTTTCGGGCCTCGCTGATCAGTTCAATGTCGCTCTTGACCTCCAGCATTTCCTTGAGATTCAACTTGCGCTTCTCGACTGCGCTGAGCGAAAGCGGGACAAAACTGGGGATGTCCTTGGTTTTGGTGCCTTTTGACAGATGGAAGAGGATCTGCTTGTCAAAGGGATCGATTTCAAGCGTATCGTACTGCGACTGGCTGACGAACTTCACGACCGTCTGACTGTAATAGTTTTCATTGCGCAGGATCTTGTCAAATGCCAGCAACAGCTCGTCGAAGGTCAGGTCGTTCTTGATGACCAGCCCGTTTGGATTGATGTTCTTGATGATGTTGTTGATCTTGATCAGTTCGGTGTGCATCGTTAGGAGTACGATGCGGCATTCCGGCATACGCTCCTTTATGAGCTTGGCGAGGTCCTCGCCCGAAAAAATATTCTTTTCCTCGTAAGCGGGCATGCTGATGTCGAAGAACGCAATGTCGAAATTTTCTTCGGCACCTGTAATCACGTCGTATGCCGACTTGCAATTGTTGGCCTGCGTAATCTTGAACTGGTATTCGGACGACGCGTAGCTGTTGATCGCATTTTTGTAACCCTCTATTATAAAGGGATGGTCGTCGACAATAATGATGTTGATACTGCGGGCCATAACACGGTTGTTGGTTGTATGGCGCAAATGTACACAAATGTCAATTCCAATAGTTTCGTGCTATTCCATAATTTTTCAGCAAGGTTTTCAACGGGCGTTCGGGCTTGTCGCCATCGCAAAATCCAATACTCGCTCATTCTTTACCGCCGATAACTTTTTCCTGCCGAAATCGATCAGCCAGTTAAATCCCGAAAGGAATTTGTTGCCGATGAGATTGCTGCCCGATTTTCGGATGGTGATTCCTGGGCCATAATCCCGACCGTTGATGCCGATGCCGATTCCCGGATAAAAGCGGCCGTTAATTTGTCGATAGGAGTGCCCCGAAAGGAACCTCATGGATTTTTGCGCGGTCAGCAATACGCCCTCATCTAAACCGGGATCCAGCGCAAACTTGTAATCTTTCCATCGGATCCTGAAAATTCCTTCAATCCCTGCCGCCGAAAATCGCGCGGGAATCGGTTGAAAATTTGATTCTCCTGAATAACCCGCCTCCATTTCCATTTTGTGGAAGTCAAGAAATATGGGTTGCGGAAACTCCTTGAGCGTCTCCGCGCCAATGAGCTTCCGTTTTGCGCTTTTTAAAACGAGGCATCCACTCGTAAAGTGGAAAACCGCTCCGGCCCCGCCGAAAGTTATCGGAATGTCCTGAATCCCGCTATCGGTACAGATCTCCACGTGAAGTTTTCCCTCGATCATCCGCAGGGGAAATCTTTGTGCGGAAGCGAGTATCGGCAGCGCCAGTAATACGATCAATATTTTCATACTCCGAAATTACGGCGAGGCAATTCGGCCTGGATACGGCTTTACCGTCAAATGAAACCGGCGGTGCGCGCCTCGCGGATGATGTCTTCGTCCCCGCCGCTTCCGATGTTAAAGTAATCCCGGATCTGTACTTTTCGCTTGTCGATCGCGCTGATGGACAAAGGCAGATAATCCGGTAGGCTCTTGGTCTTGATTCCCTTTGAAAGCAGGGTTATGATCTGGCGGTTGTAGTTGTCGAGATAGGCGTTTCGCGCGCTGAGTTCGCGAATGTTCTGGCGGACGGTATTGCTGTAGAATGTTTCGCCATCCAGGATTTTCCTGACCGCTTCCAACAATTGGTCGGCATCAAAATCACTTTTGACCAGCAGCCCGTCCGGATTGATCTCTTTGACTATGTTATAAAGGACGAACGCCTGGGCATGCGAGGTAAGGATGACAATCTTGGTGTCCGGGAAGTTCCGACGTGCGAGAATGGCGAGATCGTCTCCGTTAAAGATTTTTTCGCGCTCAAAAGGCGGAAGGCCACGATCGATGAATATCAGGTCAAACTTTTGTTTGTTGTGCGGATTGCCCAATATCCTGAAACCGGATTCGCAATCGTGTGCGGTCGAGAGGCTGAACTTGAATCCGCAGTCGGAATAATTGAGTATCGCCTTGTAACCTTCGATCATCAAGTGGTGATCGTCAATGATAAGGAGGTTGACTATTTTCATACCACATCTTTTATGGGCAATGAAACGGTCAATATTGTCCCCTTTCCTTTACCCGATTTGATATCGACTGTTCCGCCGGACATCGCGACCCGGTCGGTGATGTTTTTCAATCCAATTCCATGACGTACCCGCGTGGTGTCAAAACCTTTCCCATCGTCGTGCATCACAAGCTTGAGTTCACGTTGCTCCCTTGACAAGGTAACGTAGAGATTTTTTGCATCGGAATGCTTTTCCACGTTGTTGATCGCTTCCTGGATAATTCTGTAGAGATTGATCTTCAGTGCGCTATCTATGGCATTCCAATTGGCATCCGTGGTGATGTCCGGATGAATTTTATAAGCGCCGAGCGCATTCCTCTTCATGAAAAGTTCCTCCAAAATCGTGTTGAAAGTCAC
>SXQR01000121.1 GCA_005792865.1 Flavobacterium sp.
ACTTGAAAAGATGAACAACGCCCGGATTTTCCTGCATACCTCGCGATTCGAGGCCGGTGCAACGGTTTACGCCGAAGCCCTTTTCGCGGGATGTCACGTTTTGGGAACGGTCCCGATCCTGCCAAATTCAGCGCACTTCACCCATGTTGGCGGGCTTGGGGAAATAGTGGAAAAGGCCGTATCGAAACTTTGTGACGGCATCAGGGCCGAAAGGGTACAATTTCACCAGATCGGTGATACATGCGCACAATTGTACCAATTATATGACAGAGGCGGATGATAATGACGTATCAAAGGGTGTATTTTGACGGGTCGATGCCCGGCAGGATTGCGGCAAACCTACCATAAGTTGGCAGATGATTAAAGATTACGACTTATCGTCCGCACGATCCCGGATGACCCACGCGCTTACGCTGCGCGCAATGGCTTCGAAAGAAAGCCGCTCTTCAAAAAATTTTCGGTTGGCATGGCGCTGATCAAAATGGGTTTCCATCGCTGACCTCAGGCCTGCGTAC
This sequence comes from Flavobacterium sp., assembly GCA_005792865.1. Lineage (GTDB taxonomy): Bacteria > Bacteroidota > Bacteroidia > Flavobacteriales > Flavobacteriaceae > Flavobacterium. The sequence continues at coordinate 516 of SXQR01000121.1, forward strand.
AATCCCCGGTCGTCACCTACCGCAAACTGAAGGTCCGGCCTGGGCGTCATGGAATTGAAGGATGGAATGCGCGTGACAACGGGCAGGCAACCGCAGGCAAGCGCTTCGGCGAGCGCAATCCCGCTTCCCTCGCTGTGGGAGCACGACACATAGCAATCGGAGGCATTAAGCCATTTTTCGAGCGCGCCGTTTTCAACCTGGCCCTTAAAGGAAACGCTTTGGGCAAAACCCCGGGCTTGGGCAAACGCGCGTGCTTCCCAGAGGAGCGCGTCCTGACCGTAAAACATGAGGAGCCGGAAGGACAGCCCGGCTTCATGAACGCTTGCGAGCGCCCGCATCAGTGTCATCGGATCCTTATTGTTGTTGAGATGCCCAACCCAGATGATCGTGAAAACGGATGCCGGCAATGCAAGTTCGGTCCGGCATTGCTCCTTGTCCAATAATCTGAAGGCAGTTGAACCTACCATCGTTTCAAGGATCTGCGCGTCGTCCCGGATGATGCCGGCCCTGTAAAACATGCCGGCCTGATGTCTGGTGACGAAATTGAAATGGTCGGATTTGGCATAACAGAAAGATTGCACCGCCCTTTTCATCGCGTTGGGAGAAGGATTGCCCGCATGGTGCTGGACAATAAATTTCGTATCGGGAAGCAACCATTTTAAAAGAAGGAATCTAATGGGGAACCGAAAGCTGTGAAAAAGCACGAAGTCCGGCCTGATCGATCGCATGTGACCACAGAACTGGAGCAGTCCCGACAACGAATAGGTAAAAATCCGCCAGTTGCGCCAGGCATCGCGTTTAGCGCCAAAACGCACCGCATAACAGTTGATCCTGTCGTCCAGATGATCCAGGTACCCGATGGAATGCGCGGTGGTGGCCCGCTCGGCGTCAACGCTCGCGATGCCCCGGTCATACACCGAAATATCTAAAAAATTGATTTTGCGCGCCATGCCCAAATGTAGAAAAATTGGAATACTTTTGATCCTTTACCTATGGAACTGCTCACCAGGACATTAAAGTTTGCCAACAAGAAATGGCGCCCGTCGCATTATCATTTTGCGCCGGAATGGATCGTCCTTGGCGTGAACAATACCTGCAACCTGCACTGCAAGATGTGCGATGTCGGGACCAAAAATTTTGACACCAATTTTGCCACGAATCTCGTGGGCACCACGCCGCTCAACATGCCGCTGGAACTTTTCACGCGCATTGCCGACCAGACGGCGCAGTTCTTCCCCGCGGCCAAACTGGGATTTGCCTTTACCGAGCCCCTGGCGTGGCCACATATGGTCAAAGCCGTGGAATATGCATCGGCGAAACAACTGCACACCGCGATCACAACCAATGCGCTCCTGTTGCCCAATAAGGCCGAAGCATTGGCCAAAGCGGGTCTTTCCGAAATTTTTGTCTCACTCGACGGCCTCGAATCGACGCACAATGAGATACGCGGCAACGACAAATCATTCGCCAAGGCGTTGGAAGGCATCAAAAAATTATTTTCTTTTGAAAACCATCCCAAGGTTTCGATCGTGAGTGCGATCACCGAATGGAATGTGGAGGGGCTCAGGCAGTTCGCGGACCATTTCAGCGATCTTCCGCTGCATGAAATCGGGTTCATGCACACGCAATTTGGCGAACCGTCTATCGCGGCGCTGCACAACAGGGTTTGGGGCACACGCTATCCTGCCACCGAATCAAACGTCGACGAGACCAACATGGCCAATATGGACCTGCCGTTATTGCTCTCGCAGATCAGGTCGATCACGGAAAGCAAGTACCGTTACCGCATTTACTTTTCACCTGAATTGCACAGCCTCGCCGCGCTCGATCAATATTACAACCGGCCCGAAGTTATCCTGGGCAAGAGATGCGAGGCGGTGTATTCCAGCATCATGATTAAATCGGACGGGTCGGCGATACCGGCGCATGGGAGATGCTACAATCTCAGGCTCGGGAATTTATATGAATCGGATATCAGGCAATTGTGGAACGCCGAAGCTTTTGGTGCGTTCAGGAAAGACCTTCGCGACGCCGGCGGATTCCTTCCCGCCTGCAGCCGTTGTTGCAGTGCATTTTAATGGGTGCCGGTAAAGTCATATTGTTCAATCCGCGGAGCGCGAACGGCAAACACCGCATCCCGAATTCGATCCTTCAGGTCGGCGCGTCGATCCATGGCAAATTCGATTATGTTTTTGTCGATGGCAACCTTGAAAAAGACCCGTGGCAAAAGATCCGTGATTATCTGCAGACGGGCGAATTCAAATATTTTGGCTCGACGGTGATGCCGGGCCCGCAGCTCAGGCAGGCCATCCCTTTTACCAGGGCGATCCGGGCTGAATTTCCAGATGTCATCACCATTTGGGGTGGCTATTTCGCGTCCAACCAATATGCTACCGCGCTGGAATCGGGTTATGTGGATTTTATCATCAACGGCCCCGGAGACAATGCCTTCCCGAAGCTGCTCGAGGCAATCGAATCGGGCGACCCGAAGGCCACCATCGCAAACCTGATCTATAAAAGCAACGGTGAGATTGTCAAGACCCAGGCGGAGCCGCTGCTCGACCAGGATGCATTGCCGCCGCTTCCGTATGATTACCTGGACAAGTTCTATCCGGTCAAAAATTACCTCGCCAAAACATTCATGGGAAACCGCACGCTCTCCTATCACTCGAGCATGGGCTGCCCGTTCACCTGTTCATTTTGCGCGGTCGTCCCCATTTACAATGCGCGCTGGAAAGGGATGTCGGCGGCCAGGATTTACCGTGACATTCAATACTTCAAATCCGGATATGGCATCGATGCGGTCGAATTCCACGACAATAATTTCTTCACATCCAAAAAACGCGTCCTGGAGTTTGCCAAACTCGTCCTGAACGACAACATTTCCTGGTGGGGAGAGGGCCGGATCGACACGATCAACATGTATTCGGATGATGATCTGCGGCTGATGCGGCGCGCGGGTTGCAAGATGATTTTCCTGGGTGCCGAAACCGGAAACGATGCCGTCCTGAAACAGATGAACAAAGGTGGGACACAGACCGGGCAGATGATACGCGATTTCGTGCAGCGGATGCGGCGCGCCGATATCATCCCGGAACTTTCGTTCGTGCTAGGGATGCCCGCTGAGACCGAAGAGCAGGTCTGGGAACAAATCCGCTGGGATATTGCCTTCATCAGGCAGATCAAGGCCATCAATCCGCAGGCAGAAATCATCATTTACCTCTACAGTCCGGTTCCCACGAAAGGGTCCGAACTTTACCACCAGATCCTGGAAGCGGGCTTTAAATTCCCGGAACGCCTGGAAGATTGGATTTCGCCGGCCTGGGAAAATTTCGATTTGCGCAAAAACCCGCTTACGCCCTGGCTCAAACCTTATATGATCGACGCCATCCGCAATTTTGAAACGGTGCTCAATGGCTATTACCCAACCGTTTCGGATTTCCGGATCCGGGGCTACAAGCGGCATTTGTTGCGGTTGGTTTCGGGCATGCGGTACAAATCCAAGGTGTACCGGTTCCCGTATGAGATCAAGGCGCTGCACAAGATCTGGCGGTACCGGCAACCGGAAATTGAAGGGTTCCACTCCGAATGATCAGGCAGCTGCTCAAACGGATGGCCACCCCGCTGTTGCAGCGCGCGCAGCGCTTTTATTTGCGCAAGCCGCGAAAGTACTCCTATAAAGGACAATCGGTAACGGTGATGCCCGGCGTATTTCCGCCGTTCCTCACGCTTTCCACCAAAATATTGCTCGAATATCTCGAGCCAATTGACATTGCAGGGAAATCATTACTGGAACTGGGCTGCGGATCGGGAATCATCTCGGTATGTTCTTCGGCGCGGGGCGCAAAGGTCACGGCATCCGACATCAATGTGATTGCTCTAAAAGCACTTCGGGAAAATCCATCAGCGACAGGGATTGAGATTGTCGAGTCGGATTTGTTTAATGCGCTTCGCGGACGGAATTTCGACTACATCGTCATCAATCCGCCATATTATGCGAAGGAAGCCGAAGATGTAGCCGGCAAGGCATGGTTTTGCGGTTCCGGTTTTGAGTATTTCAGGAAATTGTTTGCGCAATTGCCGGACTTTTTAAGTGCCGAAGTACTGATGATACTCTCCGAAGACTGCGACATCGAAACGATCAGCCGCATTGCAACCGCCAATTCCCTTAAAATGGAGGTCATGAAGGAACTGCGAAAGGCGGGCGAAAGGAACTTTATTTTCCGGGTCTGCGCGTCGAGTCCCGGTTCCTGAGCTCGGTGTTGATGACAATGGTTCTAAAAGCCGCGTTCTCCCCGCTTTCAAGCCGCTCGATCAACAGCCTTGCGGCCGCCTGGCCAATTTCGGGGCCGTGCTGGCTGACCGTGGAAAGGCTGGGCGTCAAACGCCGGGACCAAAGACCATCAGCAAAACCGATCACTGCCAGTTCATCGGGTATGCGGTAGCCCGCCTGCAACCCGGCCTTCATCGCAAAGACCGACGCGTGTTCGTCGAGGGCAAAAATCCCGTCGGCGAGGCGGTTGGCCAATATCGGCGCAGCCCGGTCCTCAAAATCGTCGATGTTGTCGGTCCTGATGACCAGATTTTCATCGACTTCCAAACCATGTTGCTTCATCGCCTGCAAAAATCCGTCGGCACGCAACTTGCCCACGCTCAGGTTATCGATTGACGATAGCAGCGAAATCTTCCTGCACCCGAGCGAAATAAGATGGTCCGTCGCGTTGACCGCCGATTCAAAGTCGTCCACGATGACCTTGTCGCATTTGATTGCATCGGCGACGCGGTCAAACATCACCATCGGCGTGCCTTCGGCCAAAATCCGCTCAAAATGATCGAAAGATCCCGTCTTCTGCGCCTCCTCCGAAACCGACAGAATGAAACCGTCTATCGCGCCGTTGGACAGCATCTCGAGCGCGTGAACTTCCCTGCCGAGCGACTCGTTGGAGATGCAGGTGAGCACGTTGTAACCCTTGCTTTCGGCAAACTGCTCGATCCCGCTGAAAACCTTCGCGAAGAATGGGTTCAGGATATTGGGAACGATCACGCCGATGGTGCGCGTCGAGCGGTGGCGCAGGTTGAGCCCGATGGCATTGGGACGGTAATGCCGAAGGCTCGCATATTCGCGGATCCGGTTGCGCGTGGGCTCACTGATCTCCGGGCTGCCGTTGAGCGCTTTGGAAACCGTGGAAATGGAAACGCCGAGCTCGGTGGCGATTTGCTTTAATGTCGCACGTTCTTTCAATGTAGTAAGATTGTCTGGTGGGGTAGCTTGCCACGCAATTTACTTAAAATTACCCTCCTTTTATAACCAATCCCTTCCTTTCTGCCGCATCGGGCAACCGCATTTAAAGTTTCGAAATTGGAGAACTGCTGAAGCGACTATACCGTATCTGTCTCTATCTTAAGGTTCGATGCGCGGGCGGGAACGGCATTATGTTGAGGTAGTGTAAGATTTATAATTAATTGTATAAATGACCATACAGGATTATAGGTGAATTTTACAAGACTTCACTTCGAGAATTCTCCTGGCGTAGTATCAACCGGCCTTGAACAAACAAACAATTTCATCCATTAATTTTTTTACCATGAAAAACCAAGTGAAAGTTCATGAAGTGAATCCCCTAGTCTTGAAAGGAAGGAGGGATTTCCTAAAATTGAGCGGTCTTGCGATTGCCGGGACCGGCCTTATCCTTGCCGGATGCAGCAATGACGATGACCCCAATCCAAATCCCAACCCGTCCAATCAGTTGCCCGGAATCAGAGACGGTGTTTTTGACCTGGGCGGAGGCGATCTCGGAATCCTTACTTATGCCTACGCGCTTGAGCAACTTGAAGCCGATTTTTACACCAGGGTGGTCAACGCCAACGGCTTCACCACAACTTTTAACGCTACGGAGCAGGAAGTGCTTGTTGACCTCTTTAACCATGAGGTCATCCACCGCGAATTTTTCAAGGCTGCCATCACCGGGGCGCTGAATGCGTCGTCACTTCCCGTTGCGAACCATTTGCTTCCCAACCTATCCTTTAATTACGGCACCTTGAATTTTTCAAACAGGGACGCGGTCCTGGCCACTTCCAAAGCGCTTGAAGACACCGGTGTGGCCGCCTATAACGGCGCGGGACGCTACCTTGC
>SXQR01000122.1 GCA_005792865.1 Flavobacterium sp.
AAGCATCTAATACCCAACCATGAACTTCCGCACCGAGGCCGAACGCAGCAGCGGCGGGTAAAAATGCAGGTGAAATTGCCATTCGGGATGGTCAAGGCCATCCGTTGGCCGTTGGTGTATGCCCGCCGAATACGGGAAGGAGGTCTTAAAGAGGTTGTCATACAAAATTGCCATGCGCCGGAGGATCGAGGCGAAGTCGCGGGTTTCATCGTCATCCATATCCGTGATCGCCGAAAAATCGCGCTTTGGCAGAATCATGACCTCGTACGGCCACACAGCCCAGAAAGGCACGAGCGCTACAAAATGTTGATGTTCCAAAACCTGCCGTTTCCTTTGCGCGAGCTCTTCCCGGAGATAATCGGACAACAGGTTCCGGCCGTTTTTCTCAAAATAGGCCTGAAGGTTCCTTTGCGTGCGCGCAACCTGCGTGGGAAGTGAGGACTGCGCCCAGATCTGACCATGTGGGTGCGGGTTGCTGCAACCCATCACGGCGCCCTTGTTTTCAAATATCTGAACGTGGTTAATATGGGTCATATTCCCCAACTGTCGGTACTGTTGCTGCCAGGTACGCACGATTTCGGCAACGTTCACCTCGTCCATTTCGGGAATGGTCAGGTCGTGTCGCGGCGAGAAGCAGACCACGCGGTTGATCCCCCTTTCAGGCGCCGTCCGGAACAAAGTCCCTTTTGTGCTTTCGGACTTGATTTCAAGGTCCAGGAGCGCGGGGAAGTCGTTGTCAAAGACATAACACGAATCATAATTGGGATTCACCTCGCCGTTGGCGCGCGTGTTCCCCGGACAGAGGTAGCAGGCGGGATCATAATGTGGCAAAGAATGATCGTGCGTAGGCTCCTGTTGCCCTTGCCACGGGCGCTTGGCACGATGTGGCGAGACCAGTACCCATTCGTCCAACAGGGGATTGTACCTGCGGTGCGGATGCTCGTTGGGATCGAACCGCATCATGTTTTTAGTTCTTTATCAAGGCTGTGGACCCCATCGGAAAGGGTCAGCCTGTATGGCGTGAGTTCCATGCCAAATGCGGTGGCATAAGCTTCGGCCATATCGGAGATGAAGAGTTCTTCGGCACCTTTTTTCACGAGATTGATGGTGCAACCGCCAAAACCGCCACCCATCATCCGCGATCCCGCAACCGACACGTCGCGCGCGGCCGCTCCGGCCAGAAAATCCAGTTCGGGACAACTTACCTCGTATAGTCGGGAGAGTCCGTCGTGCGTTTGGTTGAGCAGTTTTCCGAGCCCGGCGATATCACGCAATTTTAAGGCTTCCACCGCCTGATGGACGCGCTGGATTTCCTCGATGACAAACAATCCGCGATTGAATGGAATGGTTCCAATGGAGTGCCGGACAGCGTCCAGATGTTCCCGCCGGACGCCCCTGAAATTGAGGATTTCGGGAAATTTTGACTTGACGGCTTCGAGCGCGCGGGCGGCCTCGGTCCTGCGATCGTTATATTGGGAGTCGTGCAGTTCATGGGAGACATTGCTGTTGAGGAAAACCAGGGAATGATCGGCAAAATCCGCATCGATGTATTGGCGCTCAAGCGAGAGGCAGTCCAACAGGATTACCTGACCGCTTCGGCCGAAAACACTCGAAAACTGATCCATGATCCCGCATTTCACCCCCACAAAGTTGTGTTCGGCCCATTGCCCTGACAGAGCGATCTCTTCGTCAGGCAAACCAAAGTCAAACAATTCGTCGAGCGCGTGGCCAAACCCGCATTCGAGCGCCGCCGACGACGACATGCCTGCGCCAGCCGGAATATTGCCGGAAAAAGCGACCTCAAAGCCGCCAGCCTGCTTACCCATCTGCGCAAAGCGTTCCATTACGCCAAGCAGGTAATTGGCCCACATCTTTGGATCAGGAACCAGGGGCCGGTTCAAATCGACCGTCAGTTCATCGTTTAGATCCAGCGCTAAAAAATCGGCTTTAGCGGCATCGGTAGCTGCAATGGCAAAACAGGTATAACGGTCAATAGCCGCCGGCAGGACGAATCCGTCATTGTAGTCGATGTGCTCGCCAATGATATTGATCCTCCCCGGCGCGAGCACGATGAGCTCGGGCTCCCGTCCAAAGTGGTTCCTGAAACCATCGGTGCTATGTTGTGTGAGTTGATTCATGAAAGCTTGTTGTGAAATTGGTAAATGGTTTCGTGTGCATAAGTCTGGCCCTTTCGCAAGACAGGCGAAGGAAAATGCGCATGGTTTGGCGCGTCCGGGAAATTCTGGGTTTCAAAGCAGATGCCGCTGTGGCGGTGATACGAGGCGCCATTCTTACCGGGAATCAATCCGAAGCAATCCCCGCCAACATAGATGTGTACGGCGGGCTGGTTGGTGAAAACCTCCAGCGCGAGGCCGCTGCTATCGCTCTGGAGCCTTGCGGCCGGTCCCGCTTCCCGGTTAAGGACGAACGTCGCGTCAATCCTGTCAGGAACGGGCCGCAACGCGCGGTGGTCGTAGTGCGTGTCTTCGGCAGCCGAAACCTTTCCTGTAGGAATCATCTCACGGGTTTCCAAAAGGGCATCAGACCTTACAGAAAGTTTTTGGGTAAGGACATTTCCCGTATGCCCGTCCAGGTTGAAATAGGAATGTTGCGTCATGTTGACGATGGTATCCTCATGGGCAAAGGCTTCAAAGCGGACAATCAGGGAAAGCGCATCAAGCTCATAACGAACCTTCGCCTCGACCCGGCCGGGGAAATCCTCGTCGCCGTCAGGGCTGTCCAGGTGAAAAGTAATGTATCGGCCCGCGTCATAATCAGCCAACTTCCAAACCCGCTGGCTGAACCCGTATCGACCGCCGTGCAACGAATGCCCGTTGTTGTTGGGCCGGAGATGGTATCGGGTTCCGTTAAGGTTAAAAATACCCTTGTTGATGCGTCCCGCCCACCGGCCTATCGCAGCCCCGAAATGCGGCGGCGCGGGAAGATCGATGGACCGCACGTAATCCTCCACGTTGTCAAATCCCAGTACCACATCAAGCTTGCGCCCCGATGCGTCGGGTACTTCAAGCGAGACTATTGCGGCGCCATAGCTGCAGACCGCCATGCTTAACCCATGCCTGTCCGACACCTCGTAAAGATGTACGTCCTGCCCATCAGGCGTCCTGCCAAAATACCTGCCTGCCGCGCTTGCCATTCGGAAATGATTGGAATACACTAATTTACCCAATTTTTCGCTGAACGGCTTAAATCGCGCCGGATCGTTTTCAAGTTTAGGGAAACTTTAACCATGGAAGCCAACACCGGGTGCGCTTTTGCCGAAGCACGGATTTTTGTACATTTAACCCAAATAGCCACTATGCGCCGCACGCTGCTTTTTCTCCTGCTTTTCCTTGCCGCAACGGCGCGTTCACAGGAAAACACGCCCGATTTCACGGCCCTGGATTCGCTTTACCGCGAAGACCAATTTTACTTTGGGCTTACCTACAATGTCCTGCAGCAAAGGCCGGAAAATATCAGGCAAAACAAATTTTCCCTGGGATTGAGCCTCGGTTTTTTGCGCGATATGCCGCTTAACAAGGCCCGCACTTTTGCTGTCGCCGCAGGCCTTGGCTATTCGCTGAACAATTTCAACCACAACCTCCAGATTGCGCGCATCGGCACAAATGATCCTACCTACGGGCTCATCGGCACCGACGTGGCCTATGACAAGAACAAGATGATCCTGCATTATGTGGACCTTCCCATTGAGATACGCTGGCGCACGTCCACCATGCAAAGCCACAAATTCTGGCGAGCTGGAAGAAGCTCTCCTTGACCCGGTCCCGGATCGAATCGAAGCCGCCCTGCTGGTTGGCTGCGGCCAGGGCGAAGGGCAGCATCAGGCCGAAGACGCCGAGC
>SXQR01000123.1 GCA_005792865.1 Flavobacterium sp.
TGCCCACGCCCATGAGGTAACGCGGCTTGTCCTTGGGAAGGATTTCGGTTACGACCTCCGTCATTGCGTACATTTCCTCGGCGGGCTCACCAACCGATAGTCCGCCAATGGCATTGCCCTGCTGCCCGGTGCCGGCGATATATTCGGCCGACTGGCGGCGCAGGTCCTTGTAAGTGCTGCCCTGGACAATCGGGAAAAAGGCTTGCTCATAGCCGTACTTGAACGGGACTTTCTCCAAATGCGCGATGCAGCGGTCCAGCCAGCGGTGGGTCATGTGCATCGAGCGCGTCGCATACCGATAGTCGCATGGATACGGCGTGCATTCGTCGAAGGCCATGATGATATCGGCGCCAATGGTGCGCTGGATCTCCATGACATTCTCCGGCGTAAAAACATGGTAGGAACCGTCAATATGCGATTTGAACTTGACGCCTTCCTCTTTGATCTTCCTGCTGGCCGAAAGCGAATATACCTGGTAACCACCGCTGTCCGTGAGGATGTTGCGGTCCCAGTTCATGAATTTGTGCAATCCGCCGGCCTTTTCCAGGATCGCGGTCTGTGGCCGAAGGTATAAATGATAGGTGTTGCCAAGGATGATATCGGGGTTGATCTCCTCCCGAAGTTCGCGCTGGTGCACCCCTTTGACCGATGCGACCGTGCCAACGGGCATGAAGATCGGGGTTTCTATTTTTCCGTGATCGGTGGTGATGGTACCGGCACGCGCCTGCGACTGCGCATCGGTGGCCAGAAGTTCAAAATGCATATGGGTAATTTAGCGGGCAAAGATACGGGTTTTGGGTTTTGGGTTTTAGGCAGGGGAAGAATGTGTAAATGTGACCCGAGCCTGCAAGGCGAACGGAACGGAGCGTAGCGTAGTTAAAATGTACCAATTGACCTTACAATATGATTTCGTTCCAATTGTTGCATTGGTACATTGAATAACTGGTACATCGAGAAGGGCGTGCCGGCGCATCAGCTCCTGCCTCACATCAGCCCGGGCGGGCGCCGTCGGGCTGTACGCTCTAGTTTTGCTTGCCTGGCTGCGCAAAAGCTGCCGCTGCCATCCCTCACGCAGCCTAACTGAAATTGATTGACCGTATTGTCCAACCAAATTGATACATTAGTGCATTGAACAATGGGTACGTTGAAACAATCCAGAACCGTCCTCTGCACCGCCATCCTCGTTAAACTCGCACTCCAGTTCCTGCTCGTGCTGCCGGTTTATGAACTCCATCGCGACGAATTCCTCCATATCGACCAGGGCAAGCACCTGGCCTGGGGTTATGTGTCGGTGCCGCCGCTCACCTCGTGGACCTCATGGATCGTATTGCAATTTGGCGCTTCGGAATTCCTGGTCAGGCTCATTCCCGCGCTGTGGGGCGTCCTGACCCTGATCGTGGTTTACCGGACGGTCAGGCTTTTGGGGGGCGGGACCTACGCGGTGGCATTGGCGTTGGCCTGCACGGTATTCTCGGCGCTGATGCGGCTCAACATGCTGTATCAGCCCAACTCGGCCGATATCTTTTTCTGGACCATGCTGCTATACCTCATGATCGCCTATCAAAAAACGCTTAAAAACCGGTACCTCTATATCGCGGCGATCAGCTTTGCAGTGGCTGTGCTCAACAAATACAACATTGCATTCCTTGCGGCGGGCCTCGCGGTGGGAATCCTGCTGACCGGCGCGCGCAGAATCCTGGCCAACAAGCACTTCTACATCTCGGCATGCCTGGCTCTTGCTGTTCTACTGCCGCACCTGTGGTGGCAAGATCAAAATGGTTTTCCCGTGTTTTCTCACATGGCCGAACTGCGCGAGACCCAACTCAACAATGTGGACCGCGCGGATTTCCTTTTTGAGCAGTTGCTGTTCTTTGCGGGCGCCCTGTGGATAATTGCGGCGGGATGGTGGTTTTTGATGCGTATGCGGGAATACCGGTTCGTGGGAATAGCCTTTGTCGCGACCCTGTCCCTCTTCTTGCTGATGCGCGCCAAGGGATATTACGCAATTGGGCTGTACCCGGCAATCATTGCGGTGGGCGCCGTATGGTTTTCACGGTTTGAGAACCTATGGCTGCGCGCGGCACTGGTGGCGGTTCCCGTTGTCTTGTTTGGCCTGACCGCCGACATCGCCTTTCCATTGAGGTCCCCCGAATACATCGCTGCAAATCCCGATAACTACAATTCTCTGGGGCTTCTGCGATGGGAAGACGGTCAGGAGCACGCGCTTCCGCAAGACTTCGCCGATATGCTGGGGTGGCGCGAACTCGCGGGCCATGTTGACCTGGAAGCCAGGAAACTTGCAGGGAAAACCCTTGTGCTTTGCGACAATTACGGACAGGCAGGAGCAATCAATTTTTACGCGCCGGGCCTGGACGCGGTTTCCTTCAATGCCGATTACGCCAACTGGTTTCCCAAAGGAAAGATCGACAACGTCATCCTCGTGCGGGAGGCCGGCAATACGGACCTTATCACCGAAAGAGCGTTGTTTGCAAAAATCAGGGGGGGCCTAAAAATTGAAAAACCGAATGCACGGGAGTTCGGGACGCAGGTCATCGTTTTGGAAGAGCCACGCATCGATATCGCACAGCGCATCCAATCCGACCGGGAATCGCGGCGCTGATTTCGTTGCCTGCGTGAGCGATGGAAGCGGCGTCCTTTTGCCGGCCGCAGGCCCAAAAGACACAGCGGACAGCGCGACGGCGCCCGCCATGCACAATTGAACACAGGTATTTGTTGCGCCGGCACGCCCAATAGCGAAATCTGATGCGCCTGTTGCAATACTGGCGCAAAATCCTACCTTTGGAAATCATCAATCATCAATTTTATGAAAAAGTTCTTCATGGCCGCTTTTGTGGCAACCTCCGTGGCACTTGGCGCAAGGGCACAACAGGCCGACAAGGCCAAAATCGACGCGTATTTTGACGCGCTTGAAAAAAACGACAAGTTCATGGGCAA
>SXQR01000124.1 GCA_005792865.1 Flavobacterium sp.
GAGTTTTCCGCGCCCGCGCTTTCCGTAATTGGGCACTTCCGGTTCCTCGTGCATCTTGCGGCCCAATCCGTGGCCCACAAGCTCGCGCACCACGCCGTAACCGTGGCCTTCCGTGAACGTCTGGATCGCGTTGGCCAGGTCACCAACGCGGTTTCCGCTGCGGAATTCCCTGATGCCGATATAAAGCGACTGCTTGGTCACATCCAGAAGTTTCTGCGTTTCGGGCTTGATCTCCCCGATGGCGAAAGTGTATGCGTGGTCACCGTAAAATCCGTTCTTGAGCGCGCCGCAATCCACCGATACGATGTCGCCTTCCTCGATGGGACGGTGCGTCGGCAACCCGTGCACGACCTGTTCGTTGACGCTTGTCAGCAGGGTCGAGGGGCAGCCGTAAAGGCCCAGGAAACCGGGCTCGGCGCCGTGGTCGCGGATAAAGGCTTCGGCGAGCTTGTCCAGTTCCCACGTGGTCTTGCCGGGTTTGATTTCAGAGGCGATCATGCCGAGGGTTTTGGAGACGATCAGGGCGCTTTCGCGCATGAGTTCGATCTCTTCGGCGGTTTTTGGAATTATCATGGCAGCATTAAAGCGCAAAACTACAAAATTTCGGGCGTATGAGATTTGTCATGAATTGCATCGGCGCAGCTGTCGTAATTTTGCCGAAAAAAGATCATGGGACAATATGTAACCGCTTTCCAAGCCGTCCAATGCGTCAAATCGGGTGACCGCGTCTATGTACAGGCCGCCGCCGCGACGCCCTCGATCCTGACCGCCGCCCTGACCGACCGTGCGGGCGAACTTCGCGATGTGGAGATCTGCCACCTTCACACGGAGGGCCCCGCGCCATACGCCGATCCCCAATTGGCCCAGAGTTTCCACGTCAATTCCTTTTTTATCGGCAGGAACGTGCGCCACACGCTCGCCGCCGGGAACGGGTCCTATACGCCGGTCTTTTTGAGCGAACTGCCGCACCTTTTCCGCAAACGCGTCGTGGTTCCCGATGTGGCCTTCATCCACGTCTCGCCGCCGGATGCGCACGGCTATTGTTCGCTGGGCGTTTCGGTGGAGGCGACCAAGGCCGCAGTTGAGGTGTCGAAGATTGTCGTGGCGCAGGTGAACCCCAAAATGGCCCGCACCTTTGGCGATGCGATCATCCACGAAAATGAAATCGATTTCATGGTGGAAGTGGATGTGCCGGTACACGGACATGGTGTGGCACCGGTGTCGGCAGAAGAGGAAAAGATAGGAGGCTATATCGCCGGGCTCATCGAGGACGGTTCCACCCTTCAGATGGGCATCGGCAGCATCCCCAACGCCGCCCTGAGCAAACTCGGGAACCACAAAAACCTGGGCCTGCATACCGAGATGTTCTCCGACGGCGTCATCCCGCTCATCAAGTCGGGCGTCATTGACTGCAGCCAAAAGGCCGTGGCGCGGGGCCGCGCGCTGGCGACATTCCTGATCGGTTCGAAGGAACTCTATGATTTTGTCAACGACAACCCGCTGGTGGAATTGCGCGAATCTTCATTTGTCAATGACACGGCCGTGATCAGGCGAAACCCGAAGATGGTCGCGATCAATTCGGCGATCGAGGTGGATGTGACGGGACAGGTTTGCGCCGATTCGATAGGGCCCAATATGTATTCGGGCGTTGGCGGGCAGATGGATTTCATCCGCGGCGCATCGTTATCGCAGGGCGGTAAGGCGATCATCGCACTGCCCTCGGTCACCAAAAGAGGGGAGAGCCGAATCGTTCCCTTCCTGAAAAAAGGCGCCGGCGTGGTCACCACCCGTTCACATGTGCAATACATCATCACCGAATATGGCGTCGCCGACCTCTATGGCAAAACCCTGAGCCAAAGGCTTGAGGCCCTGGTGAAGATTGCGCATCCCGATCACCGGGAAAACATCCTCAGGGAATACCGGGACTACTGCGCGACCTGCTGATTCAGGGTCGGAAGATCGTGGAGCAGGGAGTGCCGTGTCATGGCGAGCGGTTTTTCGATGCCCATCAGTTCGAGGATCGTGGGGGCGACATCGCCCAGGATGCCGTCGTGGATTTCGGTGATATGCGGATCGATCAGGATGACGGGAACCGGATTTGTGGTGTGTGCGGTATTGGGCGATCCGTCCGGGTTGATCATCGTGTCGGCATTGCCGTGATCGGCGATGAGGATGGTGCTGTAACCATTGGCAAGGGCAGTCGTGACCACTTGGGAAACGCATCGGTCAACCGCCTCGCAGGCCCTGATCGCAGCTTCCATCACGCCGGTGTGTCCCACCATGTCGCCGTTGGCAAAATTCAGGCAGACAAAATCCACCTCCGAGTTCTCCAAAACAGCCACCAGTTGCTCGGTGATGCTAAAGGCGCTCATCTCCGGCTGCAGGTCATAGGTCGCGACCTTGGGCGAGGGGCAAAGAATGCGCTTTTCGCCCTCAAACGGCTTTTCGCGACCGCCTGAAAAGAAGAAGGTCACGTGCGGGTATTTTTCGGTCTCGGCGATGCGCAGTTGCGTCTTGCGCGCCCTTTCCAAAACCTCGCCAAGGGTTTCGGTGATGTTGTCCTTGTCATAGACGACGTGGATGTTGCGGAACGTATCGTCATAATTGGTCATGGTCACGAAGTACAGTGGCATTTTGTGCATGTTGAACTCGTGCATGTCCTGTTGCGTAAGGACTTCGGTAAGCTGGCGGCCACGGTCGGTCCGGAAGTTAAAGAACACCACGACATCCCCCGGTTTGATGGTCGCAACCGGCCTGTTGTCGGCGCCCACCATGCAGATCGGGTCGATAAACTCGTCGGTGATATTCTGTGCATAACTTTCCCCAATTGACGCAAGGGCATCTGTCGAAAGTTTCCCCGACCCGTTTACCAGCAAATCGTAGGCAATCCTGACGCGTTCCCACCGGCGGTCGCGGTCCATTGCATAATACCGGCCCACAACGGATGCCAGTTTCCCGCACGTCCGGTCCATGTGGCCGATCAGGTCGGACAGATGCTTCGTCCCCGATCTCGGGTCCACGTCGCGGCCGTCGGTAAAGGCATGGACGAATACATTTTCGACCTTGCTGTCCCGCGCGGCATCGAGCAGTCCCTTCAGGTGCGAAATATGCGAATGCACGCCGCCATCCGAAACCAGGCCCACGAAATGCACAGGCTTTTCGTTGAGTTTGGCGTATTCAAAAGCATCGGATAAAGTCTTTTCGCGGTTGAGCGTCTTGTTCTCGACGGCGAGGTTGATCTTGGCGAGGTCCTGGTAAATGATCCGGCCGGCGCCGAGGTTCATGTGACCCACTTCGGAATTGCCCATCTGGCCCTCGGGAAGCCCCACGTTGAGGCCGTCGGTACGGAGCGTCGCGTGCGGATAACGGTGGTTAAGGCTGTCGATGAAGGGCGTATTGGCCTGGTCGATGGCAGAAACGGCGGGGTCGGGCGACAGTCCCCAGCCGTCGAGGATCATCAGGATGACTTTTTTGTTCATGGCGGTGTAAAACGCGAAATTACGCTATCGCTACCAGTTTCTGATCCTGTTGTAATCAAAAAAGTAACGGACGCTGATCGAGAAGATGTGCGCGAGGTTATCCTGGAAAAGGCCGCGGAAATTGGTTCCGATGTCCTTATTGATCTCGCGTACGAAAGTCCCCGAATTGTTCCGGTAAAGCATCGTGATCTGACTTCCCGGGGCAAACCACCACGAGTACCCGAAATCGAGGTTCCAGGTGTTGAAGTTGGAGTTGCGGTCTTCGGTATAGATAGCTGGTTGCAGATAGCCTTCGTCGGTGAGCGTGAAAAACTCCATGTTCTCTGCGTATGACCAGTAGTACCGCGCGCTGAGGTTGAGCGTCATATCCTTGTTGATGGCGTATTTTCCGCCCGTCGAAACCGAATAGGTCGTCCTGTTGCGCTTGGTGAAATAGATGTCAAACGGCGTCGCATCGTCCACATAGCTGTCGTCGATGTAACCCACGTTGTTGTTCTGCCGGGAAAAACTGAACGAAACATTGCCCGTTATCCTGTCGGTGAAGCGGTACCGGGGCTCGACGTAAAGGCTCCAGTTCTCGCGCGTTTTCTCGTCGGTCAGGGTGAACGACGGCTGGATGTCGATGGCGAATTTGCGGTTGTAATTTGAAGAAAAATAAGCGTACCCGCCAAAATTCCTCGGGATATAGACGAACCGCCCGGGAAAGCGCGGCTCGTAAAAGTCGTAATTCTCGACGGGACGTGCATTGAGGCCCAGTCCGTAATAATCGTTCTTCTTGTCGGTGAGGCTGAGGTTGTAATTTACCGATCCCGTTTGGATGCGGCCCGTCCTGTTGTCAAATTCAGAATAGAGGTTGACCGACGTGTTGAAGGTATTGAGTTTTTTTGTCGGATTGAGGATCCTGTAGGAAAACCCGCCGCTCACCGAGTGGTAATTCGTGTAGAAATTGATCCCGAGGTCGTTGATGTCGTAATGGCGGGAAACGTAATTCCCTCCGACGCTGTACCGATACTTGCCGCTGGTCTCGTTAAAATACAGTGAAGTGCTGAAACCCTTGCGGTCTTCGGCATCGGCAAACTCATTGACATAACTGTACTTGAAATCGCCGTTGAGGTTGTAAGTGTTTTTCTTGGTGTTGAGGTCCCACACCAGCGCCGAAACGTTGGCGTCCCGAAAATTGCCTTCGCGGGTCACGTTGGTATTGACAAAGCTCACCGATGAATTCTGGTTGAAGCGCTGGTCAAAGACCATGACGTTGTAATTGGCGAGCGGCTCCACGAGGACTTCGGAACTTTCGCCCGTTGACAGCCTTCGTACCGACGCATACGTCCGCTCGGTCACTGCGTTGAGCACGCCGATCCCGAGCCCGCCTTTGGTACGTCCCGAAACCTTGAGCGCATTCAAAAGGTCCACCACCTGGGGATTGGTGATCTCGAGGTCCGGATCGGGGTCGGTGAGGAAAAGTGCCGGGCTTCCGCCGATGCGCCTCGAGTAAAGCAGCCCGCCTTTGTTGAAGAGATCGGTCCCCTCGGTAAAGAACGGCCTGTTCTCGTTGAATTGTTGTTCGAACGGCCCCAGGTTCAGTTCGACATTGTCGTATCGCGTCTGCCCGAAATCTGGAATCAGGATGGCATCCAGCGTAAAGGAATCGTTGATCCCGTATTTGATGTCCATCCCGCCCTTGAGCGTGTGCGGATGCCGTCCATTGGACGTGTCGTAATAATAGGAAGAATAGGGGATGAAGAACAGCCGCACCGGAGGCTTGATATTTTCGATACCCGTGAGTTGGCCGGTCTGGGTGAGTTCGGCGCCGATGGCCGTGTCGATACGGTTCCACGTGTACTGCTGCCTGTCGCGCCTGAATTCGCGGTAAAAGTTGAGGCCCCAGGTCTGCTTTTCTGATTCGGAAAAACGCAGGGCCGCGTAGGGGATCTTCATCTCGACGACCCAGCCAAAATCGGTAAGTTTTACATTGCTGCTCCAGATGGCGTCCCATGAAAAATCTTCGCCGAAGGATTCGGTCGCCACGCAATCCAGCTGCACGCCGGCAGCGCTCACCAGGAACCGGAAGTCCTGCTGCCCGTCATTGAAACCGTTGATGAAGACGCCAAAGTGCTCGGCCGAGCCGTTGACGTCCCGCTGGGTCATTTCCTTCAATATGGCCGATGGATTTTCGTCAAACATCACCGCGCCAATATAGATGGCGTTGTCGTCGTAGAGGATCTTCACATCGGTGCGCCGCTCGGGAGATATGGGCTTGCCGTTGTCCGGAGCATACATGATGAAGTCTGTCGCGGGTTCGGCACCGGCCCAGGCAGCCTCGGTCAAATTGCCGTCGATGCTGATGCTTTCGGTAACCCTGAATGCCGAAACGGTCTTTTTCTGTGCCATTGCGGACGCGCCGAATAGCAGCAGGCAGAGGCACGCGGTAAGGCAATTAGGCATAGGGAGTGCAGTTCGTCGGACAAATGTAAATATTTAATCGGTTTTTCCCGGCACGGGCAATAATTGTTATATGTTTCCGTTCTAACTTTACAAAATTCGCTAAAGGAAATTTCTGGCACTCAATTTGTTAAGAGATCCGGAAATACGCCGGAGGATTTTATCACCGACGTATTTTTTTTCCCACGGCCTTGCATGGTCCTGCGGATTTTATATTTTTGAAAGCCCAAATCACTTATTAAACTCAAAGCAATTCTATGATTTACAAGATTTTACCAATCGTCGCCTTTTTCCTGTTCACGCTTACCTCCAATCAGAACGCTTCAAGGATCAAGGAAAACGTAAATTTCTCCGTTACATCAGAATCAGACCTTGAAACCAAAACACTATCGGTTTACAATAGCCTCCACGGCGCTGCCGGGACTTCAATGCCTGCCATGGAAAGTTTCAGCAAGGCACTCAAGGGGTTTTATGCCCTCAAGGACAAGGGCATCGCAAAGCGAGACATCCTGACGCTGGTTGACTTCAGCCTTTCTTCGAATCAAAAGCGCATGTGGGTCATCGACCTTGCCACCAACACCATTTTGTACCAGTCGCTTGTCGCCCACGGCCGCAACACGGGCAACGAATTCGCCAGGACATTTTCAAATGCTGCGCAGTCTTACCAAAGCAGCCTTGGATTCTATGTCACCGGGGAAATCTACAACGGCAAGCACGGCCTTTCGCTCAAGCTTGACGGCATGGAGCGTGGCGTAAATGACAATGCCCGCAACCGTGCGGTGGTGGTCCATGGTGCCGATTATGTTTCCGATTCCTTCATCCGCAACCATTCGAGGCTGGGACGCAGCCAGGGATGCCCTGCAGTTCCGGTTGAATTGGCCAAGCCGATCATCTCGACCATCAAGGACAAATCGGTGCTTTACATCTATCATCCTTCAATGAAGGACAGCAAAATTGCCGGTTAAGCGCCTTCGGGAATACGCTTGTACATGACATAGTGCGGACCGACATCGGTAATCTCGAATTCTTCGCCCGCCACCTCATAACCCATTTTTTTGTAGAAAGGCACTGCCGCTACCCTCGCGTTGAACCAGAGGATGCTGAAGTGCCTTTCCTTTGCATATGCCTCGGCCGCCAGAACCAATTGTTTTCCTACCCCGCCCCGCTGGTGCTCGGTATCCACGGCCATGCCGCGCATCTGCAATTGGTTTTCTTCGGGAAAGGCGCTGGAATTCAGGGGGTAGATTGACACAATACCCATTAGTTTATTTGAATCGAACGCGCCAAGGTGCCTCGCAAACGGGAGGTCGTCGCCGTCAAAGACGCAGGTTTCCCGTGGCCGGCCGGGCCTTAATATTGTATGCCGAAGATCGTGCGTATCCTGCGCCTTGATTTTCCTGATTTCCATGTAGATGAGATTTAATATTGGGCGGTTTGAACGCTAAAACTTTTTTAACGCCCGCCATGCCTGCTATATTTTTTAAAAAATTTTGTGCGGGCAAAACAATTATTTATATTTGCACTCGCAATGCGGAAGTAGCTCAGTTGGTAGAGCTCCAGCCTTCCAAGCTGGTTGTCGCGAGTTCGAGCCTCGTCTTCCGCTCTTATAAAGCCTAATCGAAAGATTGGGCTTATTTTTGGCACCAACATTCTTGTGTAGGCTTGAAAAACCAGAAGTTATTTCACAGAGATTCACAGAGGTTGCCCAGAGATTCACAAAGTTTTTACTATTTTCTCTGCGCAACTTTGTGCTTCCTTTGCGTATCTCTGTGTAACTTTTA
>SXQR01000125.1 GCA_005792865.1 Flavobacterium sp.
CGCTACTGCCCTTCCTGGATCGGTCATTGGTCTCGCCGATGCGCAGGAACGGGTCTTCCTTTCCCCTGATGCGCGTCGCCCAAAAGCGTTCGAGGTCCCGTGAGAGCGTACCGGTCCCAATCTGCCCGATCTGGTACGCCTTGGAAAGGTGCTCTGCTTTTATGACGGTTCTGCTCATCAGATGGTATCGACAAAATTCTTTTCGGTCTTATTGAAAATGACCACGCCCAGCAAAAGCAGCAGGGAGGTCACGATGGCCGGATATCCCAGGCTCCACCAGGTCAGGATTCCGCGTCCCAGGAACGCGTATCGGAAGGCCTCGATGATCCCGGTCATCGGGTTGAGCTCTATGATCCAGGCGTATTCGGCGAATTTGGCGCGCGCCTCGCTGAGCGGGTAGATGACCGTCGTGGCATACATCAGCAACTGGACGCCGAAGGTCACCAGGAATGTCAGGTCTTTATACTTGGTGGTCACGGCGGTAATGATCAATCCCATTCCAAGGCCCAGCAACGCCATCAGCGCCACCAGCACGGGGAAAAGCGCGATTGCCCACGTGATCGAGAAATCGGCATCTACCGCGGCATAATAGGCCATCATCGCAAGCAGGAGCAACAGCTGGACGCCAAAACGCACCAGGTTGCTGACAACGATGGAAAGCGGCATGATGAGCCTCGGGAAATACACCTTCCCGAAAATATTCGCATTGTCCTTAAAAACGGTGCTCGTCTTGACCAGGCATTCCGAAAAATAATTCCACGCCGTAATCCCGGCCAGGTAAAAGAGCGGTTTGGGAAGGCCGTCGGTGGAAATACCCGCCAGGTTCCCAAAGACAAACGTAAAAACGATCATCGTAAAGACCGGTTGGATAAAGAACCACAACGGGCCGAGGACCGTCTGTTTGTAAAAACTCACGAAATCGCGCCTGACAAAAAGCACCAACAGGTCGCGGTAATGCCAGATATCGGCGAACCGAATATCAAAAAGCGAGGTGCGGCCCCGGATGACCAGGTCCCATTGTTCGGGTTCTTCGGGGAGCGTAATCTCTTTGTTAGCGTGCGCCATTGACCTGCAAATATAGCAAAATCGGCACGCGAAAAGTTAAATGCCCGCACGGTTGCGGATAATTGCTATTTTTACGCGACTAAAAGCGCGAACTTGTTTTTCCTTTCAAAAAAGCCCTACCTAAAGGACCTGTTGCCTGACGATTATACCGATATCCATTCGCACCTGTTGCCGGGGATAGACGACGGCGCGCGGACACCTGAGGATACGATAAAATTGGTGGCGTCCTTGCGGGAAATCGGTTTTGGCCGGTTCATCACGACGCCCCATACGATGCGCAATGTGTGGGACAACTCCCGCGAATCCATCCTGGCCAGTGAGCGGGGGGCTTTAAAGTTTTTGGCCGATGCCGGGCACGACATGCCGCTCCGGGCCGCATCCGAATACTTGATGGACGGCAGTTTCACCGAAATGCTTAAAACAGAGAGATTACTAACATTGAAAGATAATTTCGTCCTGGTCGAAATGTCTTACATCAACCCGCCCATACAGCTTTTCGAGATCATTTTTGACATCCAGGTGGCCGGTTACATTCCCATACTGGCGCATCCGGAGCGGTACGCTTTTTACCACAAGAATTTTTCGCAGTACGAGAAGCTCCGCAACGCCGGATGCCTTTTCCAGCTCAACCTGCTCTCGGCAATCGGCTATTACGGCGCCGAGGTGGCAGAGGTCGCCAAAAAACTGCTCAAACGCGGCATGATCGACTATACGGGATCGGATGTGCACCACAAAAACCACGTGGCCGGCTTCCACAGGCGGGTCGTCCTAAAAAAAACCGCACCGCTTGAGGAAGCGATGCGGCGAAATGATTTCTTCAGGTTTTAGTCCTTCTGCCAGAACTTCCACCACGGTTTTTTCTCCTCTTCCTTGTCGGCGCCGTAACCATAGCCGTACCCATAGCCGTAGCCGTATCCATAGCCGTAGCCGTATGACTTCTTCCAGATGGTATCGTTGAGGACGATGGCCATATTGGGCAGCTTGCGTTCCTTATAGAAGTTCTGCGCCAGCCTGATGAGGCGCTTGTCGAGGTAATTCGCGCGCATGACATAGATGAAGGCGTCGGCGTTCTTGGCGATGAGCAGCGTATCGGTCACCACCGAGACCGGCGCGGTATCCACCACGATGTACTCGAATTCACGCTTGAGCGAGGCGAAGAGCTCATCGACTTTCTGACTCATCAGCAATTCCACCGGATTTGGCGGGATCACGCCCGAAGGCAGGATGTAGAGGTTGTCGAAAGTCTCATGCTGCACGATGAACTCGTGGTAATCGTCGCCCTTCTTTGAAATGTAATTGGTGAGTCCCTTGGCCGGAAGCTTGAAATACTTGTCGATCTTCGGGTTGCGGATGTCCAGGCCCACCAGGAGCACTTTCTTGTTGGAAAGTGCCATCGTGGTGGCGAGGTTGACCGCCACAAAGGTCTTGCCTTCCTTGGGAAGCGTGGAGGTGACAAAAATCGTCTTTGCCTGCTTCTCCGGCACATGGCCCAGCATGAACTCGAGGTTGGTGCGCACGATGCGTATCGCTTCGGCCGAACTCGAGCGGCTGTTGGTGTTGATGATTTCGTCCTTGGATTCGGAACTCGGGATATCGCCCAGGAACGGAATGGCCAGTTTGCCCTCGATGTCCCCGCGCGTCTTGATTTTTGTGTCCAATAGGTTCAGCAGGTAAATCACGCCGAGGGGAATCAGCAGCCCCAACACGAAAGCGCCCAGGTAGATGATGCGGCTTTGTGGTGATACCGGCCTTTCGGCGGCCATCGCGGCGTCGATCACCTTGGCGTTGGGCGCCGTGACCGCAAGGGAGATCGCAATTTCCTCGCGCTTCTGCAAAAGGTATAGGTACAGCGATTCCTTGATGTTTTTCTGGCGCTCGATGCTCCTGAACTCGCGCTCGACGCGCGGCACCTGCGAGATTTTGCCGCTCACCATGTCCACCTGTTTCTGCAGGTCCGAACGGCGGATCTTGAGCGATGCGCTGAGCCTCGCGAGACTTTCCTTGATGTTTTCGCGGAGTTCGGAGATCTGTTTGTTGTAATTGATCAGGACCTCGTTGCGTTCGGTGGCGCCCTTGGCGATCCTGTCGCGATTGATGACGGCCAGGTTGTGTTCGCTGATGAGCGAAGCCGCCGTGTTGTCGGCGGGAATGATATTGCTCGGGATCAGGCCCGTGTCGTTCTTGGCCATGAAGGCAGCCATGTCGGCCACTACGCGGATCTGCGTCTCGGTCTCGATGAGTGCTTTTTCGAAATCCACCGAATTTTGCAGGTACACGCCCGCATCCGATGTGATGTCGGTCAGTCGGTTCGCTTTCTTGAAACCTTCGGCATCCTTCTCTACATCGCCCAGCTCGCGCGCGATGATCTCAAGCCTTCCGGCCACAAACCGCTCCGTGTTTCTCGATACGAGATTCTTGTCGTCTACGGCGTCCTTGTTGTAAATCTCGATGACCTTGTTGAGCATGTCCTCGGCCTTTTCCTTTACGGGATCGGTGAGCGAAAGTTCTACAACGCTGGTGTTCTTCCCGGTTTGCGTGATCGCGATGCGGCTGCGGTAAGACTGGGCCACCAGGTCGAGTTTATTGATTTGCACCATGAGCGCATACTCCTGGTCGGCGGGCTGCTTGACCCGGCGCTTGGTCACGATGAATTTGCAGTCGCCGTTGTTGACGATATTGCCATAGGTGAACTCGCCGAGCGCCTTTCCGTCGGCGGTCGTGACCTCATAGGTATTCGCCGTTTTGGACCGAATGGTGAATTTTTGGTCTTTTTTGTAAAAGTCCGGTGATTGGTCAAAGAACGCGACGTCGACCGGCTTGTCGTTATAGACCTCGATTGTCTTGACGCGGCCCTCGATGAAATAGCGCACGTTGAAATTCATGGCCACGATGGCCTTCTCGATAATGGTGCGCGACTTGATGATCTCAATCTCGTTCTCGACGTTGTTCTTGATGCCGGTCATCAGGCCGAGGTCGGAAAAAGCGGTCATCTCGCTCTGCAGGCCGCCCTTGCGCTCATCGCGTACCAGTATCGTGGCCGATGCCTGATATTGCGGCACTGCGTAACGCAGGTAAAGGTAGGCGCCGGCGAGGCAGAGCAAAACGCCCAGCACGAACCATTTCCAATGTACGATGT
Organism: Flavobacterium sp.; assembly: GCA_005792865.1. GTDB lineage: Bacteria > Bacteroidota > Bacteroidia > Flavobacteriales > Flavobacteriaceae > Flavobacterium. Next base: position 4,202 of record SXQR01000125.1, read on the forward strand.
ACCGGTCAAATTGCTCGCGGAGCGTCAGTGTGTCGTCCTGCTGGTGTGCAGTATCTTTCAACGATGGGTGTTCTTGCATCTTATCGGACTATTAGTATTGCCAGCGTGGCAACAAGCGAAAGCACCGAAATTACCGCCGTCACGTTGGGCCCGAATGCCGATGCGTTCACACGCGTCTTGTTGGGTTCCACGACGATCTGGTCATTTTGGGTCAGGTAGTAGAATGGGGAATTCATGAAGTCGGCCTTGGTGATGTCGACCCGTGTGAAGGTCTTCTTTCCGTCGGCCTCGCGGATCACGAGGATGTTGTCCCGCTTGCCATAAATGGTAAGGTCGCGCGCCATGCTCAGGGCTTCAAGCAATGTGATGCGTTCGCTGGCAAGTGTAAAGGTTCCCGGATTGTTGACCTCTCCCAATACCGATACCTTATAGTTGAGTATGCGCAGGTTCACCGACGGGTTCTTGATATATACCGATACCGCCGCCGAGATCTTGTCGATCGCCTCCGCCCGGGTCAGCCCGCCGAGCTTGATACGCCCGATGACCGGAAATTCGATGTTCCCGCCCGTGTCGATCAGGTAGGTCTTGATCCCATTTTGGTTGTTGTTGATCTCGTAATTGCCCTGGATCGCCGGCATGTTGAAGGGAACGGTCACCTCGGGCGTCTCGGCCGAAATGATGATGCTCAAAAGGTCGTCCGGTTTTAGCGTGGGCTCGAAGGCATTGGCCTGGCCGACGGCAGCCGTCTCGATATCCTGGAGGTAAGCGACTTTTTTTCGCGATGCGCAGGAACACAGCAGCAGCAATGCCAACGCAACGAGGGAAATTCCCGTTTGTAATCTCATTTTTTTTGTTTTGACGCTACAAAGATAGTATTTCGCGGCACATGGCAACGAGTGCTTCAAACGGTTGCCGGCCCGGGAATGTCCAAGTTCTCGAAAATAGAGTTCATGCTCTTGAATTCGGGGACGATCTTTTTCATCCGGTACACGATTTCTTCCTTGCTGATTTCCTTCAGGTTTTCAGCAAGCTGGTCAATCGCGGCGCGGATGTCGGCATAATCCTCCACCTCGTCCTGGGCAATCATGATCTGGTCATTGTGCGTGGGAAGTGTCCTGGAGGTATCGTTCAGCAATTCTTCATAAAGCTTTTCTCCCGGCCGCAGCCCGATAACCTTGATCTCGATATCCTTATTGGGGATAAAGCCCGCAAGCCTGATCATCTTCTTGGCCAGGTCCAGGATGCGGACTGGTTCGCCCATGTCAAAGATGAAGATCTCGCCTCCCTTGCCCATGGTTCCGGCCTCGAGTACCAGTTGGCAGGCCTCGGGGATGGTCATGAAGTAGCGGATGATTTCCGGATGCGTGATCGTCAGCGGTCCGCCCTCCTGGATTTGCTTGGTGAAAAGTGGGACGATGGAACCGTTGGACCCCAGCACGTTCCCGAAACGCGTGGTCATGAACTTGGTCTGCCCGCTCCCTGATCCGTTGAGCCTGAACTGCATCGACTGGACATACTTCTCTGCAATGCGCTTGCTCGCGCCCATGACGTTGCTGGGGTTCACGGCCTTGTCGGTGGAAACCATCACGAATCGTTCGGCATTGTGGCGAAGCGCCAGGTCGGCAATGTTGCGCGTCCCGATGACATTCGTGCAGACCGCCTGGTAGGGATTGTCCTCCATCAGCGGCACGTGCTTGTAGGCTGCCGCGTGGTAGATCACATCGGGTTTGAAAGTCTCGAATATATGCTCAAGCGCATCCAAATTGCGGATGTCGGCCAGCATGCTAGTGATTTCTGCGCGGTTGCGGATGGGGTTCACCTCGAGCCCCAGTTCGTGCAACGGCGTCTCGGCCTGGTCGAGCATGATCACGCGGCGCGGTGCGAAACGCAGTACCTGGCGTACGATCTCGCTGCCAATGGAACCCGCGGCCCCGGTAATGAGCACGGTCTTGCCCTTGTGTTCGGCCGAAATGCGGTCCATGTGGAGCACGATGGGCTTTCGGCCCAAAAGGTCCTCGATCTCGAAATTCTTGACCTTCTTGGAAATCTGTTGCTGGTCTTCCCAGTCGGTGATGAGCGGCACGGTGAAGACCTTGAAGTTGTATTCAAGGCATTCCTCGACGATCGCGACGGTCTCGTCCTTGGTCAGGCTTTTCTCGGCGATGATGAGCGCCTCGGCCTTCATGGCGCGCAGAATGACGTGGATTTTCTTGTTCTGGTTGATGATCGGGAGGTTCAGGATGCGCTTGGAGGTTTTGTCGTGGTGGAACTTGTCCACGAAACCCTTGAGCCTGAAACGTGCAGGCACCTCGGTGCGGAGCGCGTTTGCGACCGAAATCGCGTTGGCATCGGCACCATAGATCATCGTGTTGATGAGCTTGCGCTTGTCCTCGACGTTCATGTACCGTTCAAAGACGTGCTTGACCATGATCCTGAACAGGAACAACATCAGGAATGAGATCACGTAACTGATGAACAGGCCCGTGCTCAAAAACAATTTCTGGCCAAAAATGATCTGCCACGAATAATTGATGATCAACAATGCCGAAAAAGACGTTGTGGTGGAAATCAACAATTTTACGCCGTCGATAAAGGTCGAGTGGCGGATGATTCCCGAATAAGTCCTGTAAAACCCGAAAAATACCGCATTCACGAGGATGATAAGCAGGTAGCGCACCGGCATGTTCAGGTTGTCGTAAAACGAAACCGTCAGGCTCGACACGATGACATAGGTGATCAGGCTCGCGATCAAAACGATGAAGACATCGATCAAAAACACGATCCACCGGGGCATGTATCCAATATTCTGGAACCGCTTCCCGGCGATGCTGCCAATCAAAGTCTTGATGACCGAATCCTTCATTTTTTGTGCGTATTAGGTAAAATTGGGTCGCAAAATGTACAAATATTTCACTGATAATGGTTATTTATCCAAAAAGAATCGATTAAGTACGCGCTCGATCCGGGTGAGATCGGCGGCCTCAAGGTTCGATCCCGATGGCAGGCAAAGCCCGTCTGCAAATAGCTTTTCACACAACTGGCCGCCAAAATACGGATACATTTCAAAAATTGGCTGCAGGTGCATCGGCTTCCACAGCGGGCGGCTCTCGATGTTTTCGGCATCAAGGGCAAGCCTCAGGCCCTCGCGGTCGCGGCCTGACGCCGGATCGACCGTGATCGCCGTGAGCCAATGGTTTGAAAAATAATCCGGACCAGGCTCGTGGAAGACCGTGACG
>SXQR01000126.1 GCA_005792865.1 Flavobacterium sp.
CCACCCTTGTAAACTCGGACGTCATCGTTGATGAGCGTCGTACGCTTGCTGGAACGGTCATACTTGCGGATCATCTGACCAAGGCTGTCAACGGTCACATTGTGCTTTGGTGAATCGTACATGCGCTTGTCATCCGGAAGTTTCTCGCCTTCCTCCGCACTTCCGAAATCAAAGTAACGGGTGGACTGCTTATCACCGTCACGGTAGTTACGGTTGTCCGATTTGTCAAAGTTCTGGCGCAGGTAAGTTTCATTCTCGTCAACCGGGACCTGGGCAATCTGGCCCGGGAAGTTGCGTGCCATTACCTTACCGTTTGGAAGGGTGTCGAATACCTGGGTCTCAGCCGTCACGATTTCAACTTTACCGTCGTCACCGATCTTGTTCTTGGTATAGATGTTACCGCGGGAGTAGTTGAAGTCACTTGCCTCGTCATCGACAATCGGCCTGTACACGTCCGCTACCCACTCGGCCACGTTTCCGGCCATGTCATACAGACCAAAATCGTTAGGAGGATATGATTTGGCTTTGGCAGTGATATCGGCGCCGTCATCAGACCATCCGGCGATTCCGCCGTAGTCACCTTTACCCTGCTTGAAGTTAGCCAATTGGTCTCCCCGGACCTGGCGCTTGCCCGAACGGGTGTAGCTACCGGACCACGGATACTTCTTTTGTCCTTTGTAAATGTTGTACTCGCGCTGGCCCACATCTGCGGCGGCGGCGTATTCCCACTCAGCCTCGGTCGGGAGCCTGTACTCGGGATTGATCAGCCCCGAAGTGCGTTGTGCGTATACGTTCTTTACACCAGTAGAATCTTGGTTGTTCCTGCCACTTCTGCCCATAGGGCGCTGCAGTACGATCTCGGTATCGCCACCCATTGTCTGTGAAGGGGCAGCCAGGTATGTTTCGGTGCTGAAGGTCTTGTCGGCGGTAGCCTCAAGTTTAGCATCCTTTTTTAGGTATTTGGCGTCTTCGAGGACTTTCTCGTTGACACGGTCGGTACGCCACTTACAGAACTCGACCGCCTGGATCCAATTCACACCCACTACCGGATATTCGGCGTAGGCAGGGTGACGCAGGTAATTGTTGGTCATCGTTTCGTTGTAACCCAAACGGTTCCTCCAAACGAGCGTATCGGGCGATGCACCTTCGTAAATGGCCTTGTAATTTTCCTGGTCCGGTGGGAAAACGCGCTTGAGCCAGTCAAGGTATTCCATGTACATGAGGTTGGTCACCTCTGTTTCATCCATGTAAAAAGACTGCACGTGTTGCTGGTTTGGCGTGTTGTTCCAATCGTGCATAACATCGTCCTGAACCTTACCCATCGTAAAGGTACCACCTTCCACCATCACCAGGCCGGGGGCTGTGGCCTGCTTCTTGAAATTGGAAGCATACTGAAAACCGCCCTTGCTGTCATTGATCTTCCAGCCGGTGGCGCGAGATGAGTTCTTCGAGCTCGATTTCTTGCCGCAAGCGGTAAAACCCACAACTACAGCGAGTGAGAGCATCAGCCTGACAATCATCATTTTGTTTACTTTCATACTTTAGTAGGTAATAAATTTCGTGGCGAATATAACAATTAACCGTTAAACCGCAACAACTTTTTTAATTTTTCAATTTGCCGGGAAACCGGCGGTTACAGCATCACAACGCAAAAATAATTTGAATATTATACCCCGTTCGGCCAAATAAATTATTTTTACCCGTCGTAATAATTCCTGCCAAAATTCGTTAACATTTCTGATGAAAAAAATACTAACCATCATTTTCGCACTCTGCTTTTTCGTGGCGGCCGGCCAACGATCGGCGGGAATTTCAATTGAATGGGCAGACCGCACCGAGGTTCCTTACGCCAATTCCAAGGCGCGTTTCCCTTACCCCAAGGACGGCGACTTCCGGTACGATGCGGAAACAAGATCACTCGTGCTCATCAAACGGATAAAAATTGCAGGCCCGGTCGATGCCGGCGCGGTAACGGTCAACAATATCAGTTACGAATCCATTCCGGCAGACGTGCTGGGCGACATCCCTTCCGCCTCTCTTCCGGAAGGGCACAATATTAAGGTAAGACCTATCCGTGCACGCGACCTTCATTACATCGAGATTACAATGTCCCCTATTGTTCGCAACGGTTCAGGGATCAGGCGCGTAAAATCATTTTCGTATCAAATAGGCGAAAGTACGTCAAGGTCCGCTGCGACATCGGCACCGGCGGTCCTTGCGAATTCGGTATTGGCATCGGGCGACTGGTACCGCTTTTACGTTGAAAAATCCGGTGTCTATAAGATTTCACGCAACTTCCTGCAGTCCCTTGGAATGAACGTCTCAGGCGATCCGTCGACCTTCAAGATCTACGGAAACGGTGGCCGCATGGTCCCGCTTCTCAACAGCGCGCCGTATCCAAACGACCTCGAGGAAAACGCGATCCAGGTCATCGGTGGTGACGACGGCTCGTTTGATTCTTCAGATTATATTCTTTTTTATGCCGAAGGTGTCGACAACTGGAGCCCCGAGAACGCGACGCACAACAATCTGTATGCCGACCGTTCCTATTATTACGTGACCAAGTCCGGTGGGCCGGGCAAACGCATCGCGCCGATGGATCCGCTCACGGGCGCTACGCCTACGGCCACGTTCACGACCTTTGACGACTACCAATATTATGAAAAGGACCTGCTCAATGTGGTCAGGCTCGGCCGCCGATGGGTAGGCGAGCAATTCAACATTGACAACGAGCAGGAATTCAATTTCAATTTCCCTAACGTCGTGGCCACCGAACCGATGACCCTATCGGCCGCGCTGGCATCGGCTTCGTTCAATCCGACATCGTTTACCATCCAGGCCAACGGGCAGCAGGTGGCCAACCTCAATTTTGGTTCGCTTGTTCCCAATTCCGGTACCGAAATGGTCTTCGCGACCTTGCAGCCCACCGCGTTTCCCGCCGCACAGGACGTGACCGTCAAGCTCACATTCAACAACAACGGCGTTCCGTCGGCGCGCGGCTTCCTCGACTTTATCATCATCCGGGGCAAGCGCCAGCTCACCGGATACGGCAAGCAGTTCCGCTTTCGCGTCAACCAGGCGGCCACGCTCACCGGTGTCGGGGAATTTGTCCTGGCAAACGCGTCGAACATCGGCCAGGTTTGGGACATAACCGATATCTACAACGTGACATCGGCGACCAACAACGGCCAGTCCACTTTTACCTTCCGGTCGCCATTGGGCCAGGTGCGCGAATTTATCGCGGTGGACAACGGCGATTTTCTGACACCGCAAAAGGAATCCAACGCGCGCGTTGCCAACCAGAACCTCAAGGGCACGATCTTCAACAACGCCCAGGGCCAGTTCCAGGACATCAATTACCTGATCATCACACCGCAGTCATTGGCGAACCAGGCCGAGCGTCTGGCCAATTTCCATCGCGAATATGCTGCGCTGAACGTCAAGGTCGTCAAGCTTGCCGATATTTACCAGGAATTTGGTTCGGGCAAGCAGGACATAGGTGCCATCCGGAATTTTGTTAAATATGTCTATGATAATGCCTCTTCCGATGCGACTCGCCTGCAATACCTGAACCTTTTTGGAGATGCGTCATTCGACTTCAAGGAGCGCATCCCGGACAACACCAACCTCGTTCCCATTTACCACGCGCTCAACAGCAATACGGCGGGCGAACTGAGTTTCACTACCGATGATTTCTTTGGACTGATGGATCCCGATGAGGGCCGCATCGACTATTTCACGCCATCGGGCAGCATCGCCTATGATTTTGGCGGCGTGGACATCGCAGTGGGCAGGATCATCGCCGACAGCCCCAACCAGGCCGACGAAATGGTCAATAAGGTCATCGAGTACCACGACATCAAATCCTACGGCAGCTGGCGTAACAACATCGTGATGATCTCGGATGACTCCGACAAGACTTCAGACCAGTCGCTGCAACATAAGCAGAACGTCCTCGCCGATGAGATCACCAGCGAGAAACCGTTCTTCAACGTCAGGAAGATCTTCCTCGATTCCTACGAGCAGGAAACATCGGCCGGCGGAAACCGTTACCCTAAGGCGCGGCAGGATCTTTTCAACGCTTTTGAAAAAGGGGCGCTTGTCTTCAACTACCTCGGCCACGGCGGCGAGGACGGCCTCTCGGGCGAACGCATCTGGGAAAAATCGGACGGGCAGAATCTGCAGAACCGCTACCGGTATCCGCTTTTCATCACCATCACCTGCGACTTCAGCCGCTTTGACAACCCATACCGTCCCACGGCGGGCGAATACACTTTCTGGAATGAGCGCGGCGGTGCGATCGCGATGATCACCACCGTGCGTTCCATCGGGCAGTTCCAGGCCGAACAGTTCAACGACAAGCTTTCGGAATATCTGTTCTTCTACGATGCGGGCGAAGGGCCTCGTACCTCGATTGCCGAGAGCCTTCGCAGGGCAAAGAACGATTCGTCCAACTCGGCCGCCAACGTGGTGGTTTTCCTGGGCGATCCGGCCGTTTTCCTCGCGATCCCGGAGCCAAAGATCATCCTGACCCACGTCAATGACCAGCCCATCACAGGCCCTGTTCCCGATTTCCAGGCGCTGGCCCCGATGAAAATCACCGGACAGGTCACCGACGAAAACAACATCCCGCTCACCAACTACAATGGCGAGCTTTCGGTCAATATTTTTGACAAGATCATCGAACGCCAGACCCTCAACAACGACGGATTTTCGCCGCCGATCAATTTCAATGTGCTCGGCGAGACGATTTTCCGCGGGAACGCGAGCGTGGCATCGGGACAGTTTGAATTCAATTTCGTGGTGCCGCGCGACATCAGGATTCCCCTCGGTAACGGCCGCATCAGCTTTTACGCCAGGCGCAACGTCATCCGTGAAGACAAAACCGGTTATGACAATACCATCCGCATCGGCGGGATCAATGAAAATGCCGTGGCCGACAACACCGGCCCTACCGTCAAGCTTTACATGAACGACCAGACTTTCATCTCCGGGGGCATTACCAATGAAAACCCGATATTTCTCGCATTCCTTGAAGATGAGCACGGGATCAACACCGCGAGCGGCATCGGGCACGACATCGTGGCAATCCTCGACGGGGACGAGAGCAACCCTTACATCCTCAACGATTATTACGAAACCGAACTCGACGACTTTACAAAAGGCAAGCTTCGGTTTCCCCTGCGCGATCTGGAAAAGGGATTGCACACGATCACCTTCAAGGCCTGGGATGTCTATAATAACCCGATCACGGCCGAGATCCAGTTCGTGGTGGTCGATGGCGACGGCATCACGCTGACCAATGTCCTGAATTACCCCAACCCGTTTGTCAACCACACCCAATTCTGGTTTACGCACAACCGCCCGTTTGAGCCGCTCGAGGTCCAGGTCCAGGTGATCACGGTGACCGGAAAAGTGGTTTGGACGCGCAACCAGGTCATCAATACCGAGGGTTATCTCTCACGCGAAATCACCTGGGACGGCCGCGACGATTTTGGCGACCGCATCGGGAAAGGCGTGTACATCTACAAGCTGACCGTAAAATCGACGCTAACCAACAGCAAGTCCGAAAAGTACGAGAAGCTTGTTATCCTTTAATAAAATGCTATATTTGTCTAATCATTCGTTTTCTCCATTCATGAAAAAATTATCGATCCTCGTGATCTGCCTTGCGGCGCTGCAAGCAAAAGCCCAGGACAGGGTCATCACTACGGGCGTTCCTTTCCTGCTCGTGGCTGCCGATGCCCGTTCTGCCGGTATGGCCGATCAGGGAGTTGCCACTTCACCCGATGTCTTCTCTCAACAATACAACCCCGCCAAATACGCCTTTGCCAATGACAAGAACGGTGTGGGTATCAGTTATACGCCTTACCTGACTGAACTGGTCAACGATATCTCGCTTGCCCAACTCAACTATTACAACCGGATAAACGAGAGGAGCGCCTTTGCGGGAAGCCTTCGCTATTTTGGATTGGGGGAAATCGAACTTCGCCAGAATTTTGACGATCCGCCAAACATCGTCAAGCCAAATGAACTGGCCCTTGACGCATCCTACGCTCTGAAACTCAGCGACCGTTTTGCGATGGCCGTTGCAGGGCGTTATATCCGCTCGAACCTGCGCATTCCTGACGGCACGGGCGACGCCAAGCCGGCGAGTTCATTTGCCGTGGACATTGCGGGATTCTGGCAAAGTGAAGAGGTGGCTCTGGCCGACTTCAACGGACGTTACCGCGTTGGTTTCAACCTTCAGAACCTGGGCCCGAAAATCAAGTATGACGCAGCCGCCGGTGATGATAACGCGAATTTCCTGCCGGCCAACATGAGGCTTGGCGGCGGTTACGATTTTATCTTTGACGAATTCAACAAGGTCTCGGTAGGCCTCGAGGTCACCAAACTCCTTGTGCCGACGCCTCAGGACCCGGATCTCAATGGCGACGGCGAGATTACCGATGAAGAGCGCGCGGAAAATAACGAGGATTACCGCAACATCAACTGGGTCTCGGGAATTTTCCAGTCGTTTGGCGATGCGCCCGATGGATTTTCGGAAGAGTTGAAGGAGTTCACCTATTCGGCCGGCGCTGAATACTCGTACCAGGATTCATTTGCCTTCAGGCTGGGATACTTCAGCGAGCACGAGACCAAAGGCGCACGGAAGTTCTTTTCGCTGGGCGCGGGTTTCAAGTACACGACCCTCAAGTTGGACGTATCATACCTCTTTAGCGCTTCGCAGGTCAAGAATCCGCTGGAAAACACCTTGCGATTCTCGTTGACGTTCAACTTCGGCGACAAATACGAAGAACTATAAAAGACATATAAATTTATAAAGGATCCAAATTTCATTCGAGGTTTGGATTTTTTTTCCTCCGATATGAAAGAATTCAAGCAGGTTTCCACCTTTATTTCCTACGATGGCATTGAAGAACTTCCGGCCGCGGTGCGCACCCTGATGGACAAGGCGGTCGAGGTTCGGAAAAAAGCATACGCCCCATATTCAAAATTCCGCGTTGGGGCCGCGCTCCTGCTGGACAATGGCCAGGTCGTTATTGGGTCCAATCAGGAAAATGCCGCTTACCCATCGGGTCTTTGCGCAGAACGCGTCGCTGTATTCCAGGCCGGTGCCGCGTTCCCCGATGCAAAGATTGAGATGATTGCCATCTCGGCGGCTTCGGACAGCGGGAACACGCATGCGCCCATACCTCCTTGCGGCTCCTGCAGACAATCCATCGCCGAGTATGAATTCCGCCAGGAAAAACCCATTCCGATCTACTTCACCGGGGAATCGGGACCGGTGTTCCTGTCAAGCTCTCTCAGGGACCTTCTGCCTTTTACATTCGACAAAAATTTCCTGTAAAATCTACGGGTTATATTTTACTCCTGCCGTCTAATATCTTATTTTTGCTTTTCGCAAATTAGGGGGCATCCTGCATTGCCGTTTGTCCTCAAAACCAATTGAAAGACACTGAAATGAAAGAAATTACGAAGGATGTTTACCTTAAGTGGTATGAAGACATGCTCTTTTGGCGAAAGTTTGAAGATAAACTCGCCGCCCTTTACATCCAGCAAAAAGTTCGCGGATTCCTTCACTTATATAACGGCCAGGAAGCGGTCCTCGCAGGAGCGCTCCACGTCATGGACCTGAGCAAGGACAAGATGATCACCGCCTACCGAAACCACGTGCAGCCCATCGGAATGGGCGTGGACCCAAAGAAGGTCATGGCCGAGCTTTTGGGCAAGGTCACGGGCACGTCAAAAGGTATGGGCGGATCCATGCACATCTTTTCTAAAGAACACGGATTTTACGGTGGCCACGGGATCGTGGGCGCACAGATCCCCGTGGGCGCGGGCATTGCCTTCGCCGATAAATATTTTGGGCGCGACGGCGTGACCCTTACCTATTTTGGTGATGGCGCCGCCCGCCAGGGTTCGTTGCACGAAGCCTTCAACATGGCGATGTTGTGGAAACTTCCGGTAGTATTCATCGTGGAAAACAATGGTTACGCGATGGGAACCTCGGTTGAACGTACTGCGAACCACGGTGATATCTGGAAATTGGGCCTCGGATATGAAATGCCCTGCGGACCAGTCGACGGCATGAACCCCGTCAAGGTCGCCGAAGCGATGGACGAGGCCATGGACCGCGCACGCCGCGGAGACGGGCCAACATTCCTTGAAATGAAGACTTACCGCTACCGCGGGCACTCGATGTCGGACGCGCAACTTTACCGCACCAAGGAAGAGGTCGAGGAGTACAAGAAAATCGACCCGATCACGCAGGTATTGGACATCATCAAGGAAAACAATTACGCAACGATATCAGAAATCGAAACGATCGACGAACGCGTGAAGAACCTGGTCGAGGAATGTGCGCAGTTTGCGGAGGAATCCCCATTCCCCGAAGTGCAGCAGTTGTACGACGTGGTTTACGAACAGGAAAATTATCCATTCATCCCTCATAAACTATAAGCTATGGCAACCAAGATAACCATGCCGCGCCTCAGCGATACGATGACCGAGGGAACCGTAGCGAAGTGGCTCAAAAAAGTTGGGGACAAGATAAGTGAAGGCGACATCCTCGCC
>SXQR01000127.1 GCA_005792865.1 Flavobacterium sp.
ATACTGCCCTGCTCCTCGGCCACCAGGCATTTGAAAAGAGGGTCTGGCCCAAAGCCGTCGCGTACCAGGTCCTCTGCCGAGATGACCACGGCTTGTGGTTCGCGCTCAAATTCGGCGAGTTCGCGAATGAGCTCCAGAACGCGTGGCATGTCGGATGGTTGTGCGGGCCTTATCTTCATTTCCAGGTGATTGCGCCCCAAGGGCAAAACGCAAATATACGCAGGCATTCCGAGGGAAAAAAGCATATGCTCAAAGCAAAAAAAGCCCGATATTTGTGCAGCAACCACAACAAAATAATGGAAGAACGCAACAGGACGCTTGGCGAATTCATCATTGAAAAGCAGGCGGAGTTCCAGTACTCATCGGGAGAACTTTCACGCATCATCAACTCCATCAGGCTCGCGGCCAAGGTGGTCAACTACAAGGTCAACAAGGCCGGGCTCGTGGACATCACGGGCGCCGCCGGCGAACAGAACATCCAGGGCGAGGACCAGCAAAAACTGGATGTCTATGCCAACAACGTGTTCATCAAGACGCTGACCAACCGCGAGATCGTGTGCGGGATCGCGTCGGAGGAAAACGACGATTTCATCACCGTCGCCGGCCAAGACAACAGCCATAGCAACAAGTATGTCGTACTCATGGATCCGCTTGACGGATCGTCCAATATTGATGTGAACGTTTCGGTGGGAACGATTTTCTCGGTTTTCAGGCGGGTTACCCCCGTTGGAACTCCGGTGACATTGGAAGATTTCCTGCAACCGGGAACGGCGCAGGTCGCTGCCGGCTACGTGATTTACGGAACTTCAACAATGCTGGTCTATACGACGGGCCACGGCGTCAACGGTTTTACGCTCAATCCGGCGATCGGCACGTTCTACCTTTCGCATCCCAACATGAAATTCAGGGAAGATGGCAACATCTATTCTATAAACGAAGGCAATTACGTCCACTTCCCGCAAGGAGTGAAAGACTACATCAAATATTGCCAGAGCGAGGAAGGTGACCGGCCATACACTTCGCGTTACATCGGCAGCCTGGTGAGCGACATCCACCGCAACATGATCAAGGGCGGCATTTACATCTACCCGACGAGTTCAAAAGCTCCCAAAGGTAAATTACGGCTGCTTTATGAGTGCAACCCAATGGCGTTCATCGCGGAGCAGGCCGGCGGAAAGGCATCGGACGGTTTTGGGCGGATCATGGAAATCCAGCCCACCGAACTGCACCAGCGCGTACCGTTCTTTTGCGGAAGCCGGAACATGGTGGGCAAGGCCGAGGAATTCATGGCGCGCTATAGTTGATCAGCGATCGGCGGGGGCGATGGTGGGCGCAGGCGCGGGAAAGCGGATCTGGAGCTCGCTTCGCATGGTCTCGAGTTCCTGCAGGCGCTCGTGCCTGTCCGCAATTTTTTCTTTAAGCTTCCCGATTTTTTTCTCCTGGCCTTGAAGGTCCTTGTGTGCCGATCGGGACTGCTTGGCGCGTTTGTGCGCTTTTTTGGCCTGTTTTTCGGCGCGGCGCGTGTCGCCAATATCGCCGCCCCTCGCACGTCGGGCCCTGTCACTACTGGTCTCGGCAGCGCTTTTGGCGTCTCTTTCGGCTTCAATTGACTTGTTCCTGTACGAATCGATTTTGCCCTGGGCTTTGTCCAGGTCGGTGGTGAGGCTTGCGATATCAGCCTTAACTTTCGCGTATTCCTTGTTAAGCCTGACGGTATCGGCGGCGGTCTTATAGCGCTGGGCCGATGCCGAAAGCGATAATATGGCGGCCAAAAAGGTAAGTAGGAGGTATCTTGTATTCATAATGATTTGGGAATCGATAAGTTGCGACTCCTATCAAAGATACACCATACGCAATGAAAAAACCCAAACTCTTCCGAATTTGGGTTTTTCTATGGTTTTTGTTTCGTGACTACTTATTCATGTGTGTCATCTCGTAGGTAAACGTGTCCAGGTCCACCTTCTCCTCCACAAGTGTCAGCGCCTTGTCCACGATGTAATTCACGTTACCGGGCGTGAAGCCAAGGGCGAGTGCGAATTTGCGCAACATGACTTCCTGCCTGTCGCCCAAATGGTGGTCCACCTGCACGATGCGCGCCAGGTCATAAAGGCGCTCTAGCCGCTGCGAATACAGGTACGGGGGATTGATGGGGTATTTCATGGGATTCTCCATGATTTCCTCGTATTCATCGGCAGAGATCTCAAGTTTGGCGGCCAGCTTCTGGAGAAATGCTTTTTCAACGTCCGATACGGCGCCGTCGGTCATCGCAACGCGCACCATTGCCGAGAAATGCCCCTTGTTTCGGGTCTTGAATTCACTGTCAAAAAGATCGGAAAATGACATATTTGCGGGTTTTCGTGCAAAGATAATCCTATATGGGCCAATTCAAAAACTTTCTCCTAAAACTTTGCCTTGCAGGCGCCCGCGCAACTTTCAAAAATAATTGTATGTTTACACACCCCGAATCCTACATTTTATTGCCATGCCTGACTTCTGGATCTATTTCAACATCGGCCTCCGGCACGTGCTGGACATCAACGGCTATGACCATGTTTTATTCCTGATCGCGCTAACCGTTCCATATACCTTCAAGGAATGGCCGCGGATCTTGCTGCTTGTCTCGGTATTCACCCTTGGGCACACGCTGGCGCTGCTTTTATCGGTTTTCAATATCGTCACCATGAACGCGGCACTGGTTGAATTCATGATTCCCGTCACGATCCTGATAACGGCCATTTTCGGGCTGCTCACCGCCGGCAAGACGGCAAAGGCAGGAAATCCCGCCACGGCGGTTTTCATCACACTGTTCTTTGGGCTCATACACGGGCTTGGTTTTTCAAACTATTTCAATTCGATCCTTGCCGGAAACCCTACCGACAAACTGATCCCGTTGCTGGAGTTTGCCCTTGGCATCGAGGCCGCACAGATCATCGTCGTGCTCGTCGTGCTCATCATAGGGTACATCGTGCAGAATTTCCTCAGGTTCAACCGGCGCGACTGGGCGCTGACGGCGAGTGCATTTGTCGCGGGCGTGGTGTTGCCGATGATCATTGAAAGCGAAATATGGAAATGATATAAAAATTAGATGGAAGACGGCAAACTCAATAAATACGATAAGGCGTATCTTAGGATCGCGACCGAATGGGGCAAACTCTCCTATTGCAACCGCAAGAAGGTGGGCGCCATCATTGTCCGGGACCGGATGATCATTTCTGACGGGTACAACGGGACGCCGTCCGGATTTGAGAATTTTTGCGAGGACGACGAGGGTTACACAAAATGGTATGTCCTCCACGCCGAAGCCAATGCCATCCTCAAGGTTGCCCGTTCCACACAAACCTGCGACGGGGCGACCCTTTACATCACGCTTTCGCCGTGCCGCGAATGCAGCAAATTGATCCACCAGGCGGGCATCAGGCGCGTGGTGTACCAAAAAGGTTACCGCGACATGTCCGGGATCGAATTTTTGCAGAAGGCCGGTGTTGACGTACAATACATTCCGGCCGAAGACGCCGTTTTAGATGAAGAGCACTAAGAAATACCTTCCCGTCATTGTTTTTTCCTGCATCGGAGCCGGCATCATGATTGGCGGCATGCTTAATTTCCCGCAGAATTCAGGGCCTGCCATCGGGATCAGCCGCAATGACCACCGCACCAAACTCAACCGCCTCATCGATTTTATCGAAAGCGAATATGTGGACGACGTCAATACCGATTCCATTGTTGACGTGACCGTGGACGACATCCTGTCCAGGCTCGATCCGCATTCGGTTTACATCCCGTCATCGGAACAGGGCGAGGTCGCCGAATACATGAAGGGCGATTTCGTGGGCATCGGCGTGAATTTTTACATGTATAACGATACCGTTGCGGTGATCAAGCCCATTGCCGACGGACCATCTGAAAAAGCCGGCATCAAATCCGGCGACCGGATACTGTATGCGGGCAACACCAAACTCTTTGGACGGAAACTGCCCACCGACAGCCTTTTTTCGCAGCTCAAGGGACGCGAAGGGTCTCAGGTGCAACTCACCGTTTACCGAAAAAGTGACGGCAAGACCTATAAATTTAACGTGACACGCGCCACCGTGCCCATCAAAAGCGTGGAGGCCGCGGTGATGATTGGGCCCGAAACCGGGTACATCAAGATCAACCGTTTTGCCGAAACGACCTACGAGGAATTTCGCGAGGCGCTGCTCAGGCTCAAGGGCCGCGGCGCGACGGAACTTGCGATCGACGTGCGGGACAACGGCGGGGGCTACATGGAAATGGCCAACGAGATCGCCGATGAACTCCTGCCCAACAAGCAACTCATCGTTTTCACGAAGAACAAAAAGGGCCGCATCAGCAAGACCTTTGCTACCTCACGCGGTAATTTCCATTCGGGGAAGGTTTTTGTCCTCATCAATGAGAATTCGGCCTCTGCGAGCGAGATCCTCGCCGGCGCCGTGCAGGACAATGACCGCGGCCTGGTGGTGGGGCGCCGCTCTTTTGGGAAAGGGCTCGTGCAACGGGAGATGGATTTTGACGACGGATCGGCCGTCAGGCTTACCGTGGCGCGTTATTACACCCCCAGCGGCCGTTCGATCCAAAAGGACTACGCCGAAGGCACCGAGGAATATTTCACCGATTTCGAGAAACGCTTTGACAGTGGCGAACTCTACAACAAGGACAGCATCAAAATTGCCGACACTTTGAAGTTCAAGACCCGTAACGGGCGGATCGTTTACGGCGGCGGCGGGATCGTACCCGATGTGTTTGTCCCGCTCGAGGTTGAGCACGGCCAGGAAAGCGTGGGCTACCTGATGCAGTCGGGGGCGGTGGGGCACTTTGTATTTGAGCAGATTGACGGCAATCGGGATTACTTCGAGAAATTGTCATACCCAAAGTTCCTGCAGGCCATGGAAGATGAAAAATGGGTAACGGAATTCAGGCAGTATCTGGCCGATAACGGACTCTTTTTAAACCTGTCAAAAAACAGGGCGATTGTCAAGCGTTACCTCGCGGCAGAATTCGCAAGGCAACTTTTTGACGACGAAAAGTATTTCGAGATCACGTTGAAGGAAGATCCCATGATCAAGGAAGTGCTGAGTAGGTAAGTTTGAAAATTTGCCGCAAGCCACAAGCCACCAACAACTAGCTACTAACTATACCTTATCGTGGCTCATCGCATGCGCGCCGTCGTTCCATAGCGTCAGGATGTCGGTCGCGACCGATGCGCCGCTGCCCGCCGCGATGGCGAGTTGGCTTCTCCAACCCGCGAGGTTTCCGGCCACGTAAATGCCGTCGGCTACCTTGTGGTCTTCGTTTGAAAGCTGGATCCGGTTTTTGTCGGGGTTTGATTTGGCATGCGGGATGACGTACTGCATCAGCCCTTCGATATAAAAAGTATTGGCGTAACCCACCGCAATTACGAGAATTTTAGCCTTATGAGCCGCTTTGTTGGTCGTGACGGTAAAATCGCCGGCCGTACCTTCGACTTTCAATACCTTTTCATTGGGAATCTGAACGACGTGCGGATAGAGGTTGCGCAGGTTCTCGATGCTTTCGGCCATCAATTCGGCGCCTGTCTTGCCAGGGGGGATGCCATAGGCATTATTGAAGAGGGCATTTTGCAGTGAGGAGGCTTTTTGATGCGTGAGGATCGCGATGCGCTTGTCGGCCACAAAAGGTTTCCTGACCGCAGAACCCAGCACCAGCGCACACGAGATGCCCGCGACGCCGCCGCCAACGATCAGGACATCGAACATTATTTGTCGTTTAGTTTTTCTTCTAGCATTTTGGACATGCGGAAGATCAGGAGGATGAACACCGCGCAAAAAGAGGCCGCAATCCCAATGAGCGCAATAAGGCTTTCGCCTTCAAAGAGGTTCTCAAAGTCCAGAAGCGTGATGTTGAAGATGATCAGGGCCAGGGCAAGCGCGACCAGTATGTAGGTGAATAGTTTCATTACTGCAAATTCAGCAGGTAAAAGTAAGAAAATAGGCCCTAGGCAAAGAGTGCTTTAACATTAGCCACAAATAATTTAACAGCGATGGCCAACAGCACGACACCAAAGGCTTTGCGGATGATTCCGAGGCCGTTTTTGCCCAGCAGCCGCTCGATCCTGTGCGACGATTTGAGTACCGCATAAACCAGGATTATGTTGAGCACGATGGCCAGGATGATATTGATGGCCTGATACTGCGCCCGGAGCGAAAGCAGGGTAGTCATCGTGCCGGCCCCGGCAATGAGCGGAAACGCGATGGGCACGATGGACGCCGTGGAGGCTTCCTCATCGCGGTAGATCCGGATTCCCAAAATCATTTCGAGTGCCAGAAAGAACAACACAAATGAGCCCGCCACCGCAAATGAATTGACATCGATCCCAATGAGGTTGAGGATCTCCTCGCCGACAAAAAGGAAAACGATCATGATCAGGCATGCCACCAGCGACGCCTTCTCCGATTCGATTTTGCCGTGACGGTTGCGCAAGTCCACGATGATGGGCAACGTTCCCACGATGTCAATGACCGCGAACAATACCATCGTCACGGTGATCATTTCCCTGAAGTCGAAATTCATGTCTTTAAGTTGTCAGTGTCATTTATCAGTTAGCTGTCAGCCGTCATCTATCAGGTATCAGTTCGGTTGCGGGTACAAAGTTAGTTGAAAGAACACTTTAGAACCATCCAGCTCTGGAACTTTCTAGCGAGGGTCATCAATCATCAGTCTTCAGCAGTCAAGCGTCGTACGTAACTTTCCGTGCCCCCGTTTCCCGGTGCCCCTTCTTCCACATTTATTTCTCCTCGCTCGCACCGTATAGTTTAGCCTAAAGGCTTTGGGCAATATTTGCGGTTTAACCACAGCGGGGGTAACGGAGAAGTCGCGAGATTGTGGGCGGCGGGTGGGGGAAAAATATGTTGAGAGTCGTCAGTCGTCAATCGTCAGCCGGATTGCTCCTCTACTTTAAAAACTTGCAACCTTATAAACTTTATTTGATAAAGGCCTCTCGTTTCTCCATTCGACATTCGTCAATTATGTTAATTGGTACATTTCCACATTGAATAATTGTTGCATTGTTTACTTTTGCGGCCATGTTTCAACTTGGCAAAACCATTGTCTCTGAGGACATTCTGGAAAAGGAGTTCGTCTGTAACCTTGCTGCGTGCAAGGGCGGTTGCTGTATTGACGGCGATGCGGGCGCTCCGTTGGCCGAATCTGAGAAGGCCATTCTCGATGAGATCTATCCGGCAGTAAAGCCCTTCTTGCGGCCCGAGGGAATTGCCGCGATTGAGGTGCAGGGAACGTGGGTCATCGGTACCGATGGCACGCTTGAAACTCCGCTGATCGACAATAAGGACTGTGCTTACGTCATCTTCGACGGGCCAACCGCCCTCTGCGGCATAGAACAGGCTTATAACCAGGGGCTGATTTCCTGGAAAAAGCCGGTCTCCTGCCATTTGTATCCGGTCCGAGTCAAAGATTTCTCCGAATTTGCGGCTGTCAATTATGACCGATGGGAGATTTGCGACGATGCGTGCGCGCTGGGCAAGGAGCTCGAAGTTCCGGTTTACAAGTTTGTAAAGGAGGCATTGATCAGGCGTTTTGGTCCCGATTGGTACGCCGAACTGGAAAAGATCGCCGACGAACACAAAAAGCAACCTTCCGCACGCCAAAATTCCTAAGCTGTCCCCCGACGGCGCCAAGCCCAATGATGACGGGCATCGGGCAATTTCGCATGTATTTAAAGACCTGATTTACAAGACAATAGTCATCACGTCGAAACATACCGTTATATTCCGGCGTTGTTAAAAACTATCTGCGATTGTGGAAAAATAGGGCTTTAAAAATCCGCTTCGATTGCCAATCTTTGTACTCGAAGTCAAAGCTTAAAGTTCTGTTAAAAATCATATAAAAAATTTCCCCATGTCAGCCATCGAACCTATCCTGCAGGAAAACAAGAACCGATTCGTGATCTTCCCGATCAAGCATCACGACATCTGGGAATGGTACAAGAAAATGGAGGCCAGCTTCTGGACTGCGGAGGAAATCGACTTGCAGCAGGATCTTTCGGACTGGAACAATAAGCTAAACGAGGACGAGAAATATTTCATCAAGCACATTCTCGCGTTCTTCGCGGCTTCGGATGGAATCGTCAATGAGAACCTGGCCGAGAATTTCGTCAATGAGGTCCAGTATCCCGAGGCCAAATTCTTCTACGGATTCCAGATCATGATGGAAAACATCCACAGCGAGACTTATTCGCTTTTGATCGATACCTATGTGAAGGACGAGGTTGAAAAAGACCGCCTTTTCCATGCGCTGGAAGTTTTTCCGGCGATCAAAAAGAAGGCCGAATGGGCGCTCAAGTGGATTTCTTCGGACTCATTTGCCGAAAGGCTGATTGCGTTCGCGGCGGTCGAGGGCATTTTCTTTTCGGGTGCTTTTTGCTCGATCTACTGGCTCAAGAAGCGCGGCCTGATGCCGGGGCTAACCTTTTCAAATGAGCTGATTTCCAGGGACGAGGGCGTTCATTGCGACTTTGCCGTCCACCTGCACAACCATCACTTGGTGAACAAGGTCAGCAAAAAACGCATCAAGGAAATCATCACCGATGCGCTGGACATTGAGCGCGAGTTCATCACCGAGTCGCTCCCCGTATCCCTGATCGGGATGAACGCGACGTTGATGACGCAGTATCTTGAATTCGTAACCGACAGGCTTTTGGTGGAACTCGGTTGCGACCGCGTTTACAATGCGTCGAACCCGTTCGATTTCATGGACATGATCTCGCTCCAGGGCAAGACCAATTTCTTTGAAAAGCGCGTCGCCGAATATCAAAAAGCGGGAGTCATGAACAATGATTCTGATTCACAAAAGATATCGTTTGATGCCGATTTCTAGCGGTCGGCCGTCAGTTGTCAGCTATCAGTAGCTGCAATTGAACCGACAACATTTCGTTTAAGATAAACAGGCTGAAAGCTGAATGCAGATGCCTGATAGCTAAATTACAAATAACCCGAAGCAGGGAAGGGATTTCCTGCCTCACAAACCCATCGACCTATGTATGTAGTAAAGAGGAGCGGCCAGAGAGAGCCGGTCATGTTTGACAAGATCACCGACAGGATCAAGAAATTGTGCTACGGCCTGAACGACCTGGTGGACGCCGTGAAGGTGGCCATGCGCGTCATTGAAGGGCTTTATGACGGCGTGACCACATCGGAACTGGACAACCTCGCGGCAGAGACCGCAGCATCCATGACCATCGCACACCCCGATTATGCCCAACTTGCGGCCCGCATCGCGATTTCCAACCTGCACAAGAACACCAAGAAGTCGTTCAGCGAGACGATGTCAGACATGTACCACTACGTTAATCCTCGCACGGGGATGGAGTCGCCGCTTTTGTCCGATGAGGTTTACGAGGTTATCAAGAACAACGCGGAGTTCCTGGATTCGCACGTCATTTACAACCGCGATTTCAACTACGATTATTTCGGGTTCAAGACACTCGAGCGCTCCTACCTGCTCAAGATCAATGGCAAGATCGTCGAGCGTCCGCAGCACATGCTCATGCGCGTCGCCGTCGGCATCCACCTGAACGACCTTCAGGCGGTCATCGAGACCTACGACCTGATGTCAAAAAAATATTTCACCCACGCCACGCCAACGCTTTTCAACGCGGGAACGCCAAAGCCGCAGATGTCGTCGTGCTTCCTTTTGCAGATGCAGGACGATTCAATCGACGGCATTTACGACACGCTCAAGCAGACCGCAAAGATCTCTCAATCGGCAGGCGGGATCGGCCTTTCGATCCACAATGTCCGCGCGACGGGATCTTACATCCGCGGCACCAATGGCACCTCGAACGGCATTGTTCCGATGCTCCGCGTGTTCAACGACACCGCGCGCTACGTGGACCAGGGCGGTGGCAAGCGCAAGGGCAGCTTCGCGATCTATGTGGAGACCTGGCATGCCGATATCTTTGAATTTCTCGACCTG
>SXQR01000128.1 GCA_005792865.1 Flavobacterium sp.
GGACGACATCGACGCCGACACGCGATCGCAAACCCCGGACCTTGGCGCCGACGAATTTATCCTGCCACGGTGCCCCGCGACGACAACGTGGAACGGTTCGGCGTGGAGCAATGGCGCGCCAAACCTTAATACGAAGGCCGTCATCAATGCCGATTACAGCACCGCCTCGGGCAACATCAAGTGTTGCGAATTGGTGGTGAATGCCGGTGTCGCGGTCACGGTACAGCCAAATGATTACATCGAGGCCGAATACGATATCACCGTCAACGGCACCCTGTTGGTCAGGGACAAGGGCGCGCTGGTCCAGAACGACGAATCGGCCACCCACAGCGGTATTGTCACGGTAAAGCGCAAGACCACGCCGCTCAAGCAATATGATTATACGTATTGGGCGTCGCCGGTGGCGGGTGCGACGCTTTCGGTCCTTGCGACGCCATCGCTTTATTATCTTTTCAATCCGGCAGTGAACAATTATGTCCAACAGACGGCCGCGACCGTAATGGCGCCGGCACGCGGGTATATCGCACGGGCGCCGTCAAACCTCAGCTATGCGACGCCGCAGATCGTGGAGGCCACCTTCAACGGAATTCCCAATACGGGCACGGTTCCGGTCACGGTGAACAAGTCGGCGGGTGCCTTCAACCTGATCGGTAATCCGTATCCTTCCGCCATCGATGCCGACATGTTCCTCACCGACCCCGACAACGCTCCGTACATCGGCGGCACCATTTACCTGTGGACGCACAATACGGCGATCAGCATGCAGAATTCTGGCAGTAATCTCTACAACTATACGCGTGACGATTATGCAAAATACAATGTCACGGGAGGCGTAAAGACCGCGACGGCTGCCGTAAACAGTGCGGTGGCTCCGGTGGGGAAGATCGCATCCGGCCAGGGATTCTTTATCGAAGCTTTGCAGGACGGCGACCATCAGATTTTCTTCAAAAATGCGATGCGCGCCACCGGCCAATATAGCAATGGCCAGTTTTTCAGGAGCGGAAACCCCGTGGATTCGAACAATGCGATAGAAAAAAACCGGATCTGGCTCTCGATCTCCAACGCCCAGCAGGCCTATGACGAGATGCTTTTGGGTTACGTGACCGGCGCCACCAACGAACTTGACCGCGCCTTTGACGGCAAGACCTTCCCCGCCGGGAACGTGGTCGCGATCTATTCACTCTTGGGCGACACCAAACTCGCGATCCAGGGCCGTGCACTGCCCTTCTCTGTCGCCGACGCGGTTCCCATCGGGTACATGAGTACGATCGCGGGAACGTTTGACCTCAAGCTTGAGCAATTTGACGGCTTCTTTGAGGGCCAGGACGTTTTCCTGCTGGATCACGAGACCGGCCAGTTCCACGACCTGCGAACCTCGCCCTACTCATTTGTGGCGCAACCGGGAACCAACAACACCCGCTTCGAGCTGCGGTTCACGACCCAGACCTTGTCCAATCCCGATGCCCAGCCGTTGGCAGAAGAGACCGTCATCCTGGCAAAGGCACGGAGCATCGCCATCCGGGCATCGCAACCCCTGAAGACTGTAGAAATTTTTGACATGACGGGGAAGAAATTGTTTCACGAAGACATCAAAGGCAGCACCCAATATCAATCGCCGCAATTGCAAACCTCGGGCACAGCGGTATTGGTGATCGCGACTTTCGAGACATCGGCGCTCGTGAGCCGAAAGATCGTGATACTCGAACCCTGAAGAATAGGCCTGCGAAAGCGGGCTTTTTTTATGGAAGTTCCAGAAGGACGCTTACGGCATTGCCGCCAAACCCCACCGAATTGACCAGCACGCTTCTAACTTCGGCCGGGTGCGAAGGCATGTCCAGATAGGGGATCCCTATAAAACGTTGGTGCTGCATCATCAGGATGGCGAACTCTACCGAAAGCATTCCCGAAGCGCCAAACGTATGGCCCGTTTTCCATTTGTTGGTGGTGAGCATGGGAAGGTTGGGGCCAAGCACGGCGTTGATGGCAGCGTGTTCGGCGTTGTCGCCGGCAATGGTGCCGGGTGCGTGCATGACAATCACGTCCGGACGCCTACCATTCAATGCCATGGCCATTGATTTTTGGAAGCAGTTGGCTTGCGCCGAAATTGCCGTTGCGTGCCCGGTGGCCTCCGTGGCAAAACCAACCCCGGCGATGACTGCGAGCGCGTTCTCGTCACGGCCCGGTTGCAGGCAGCATGCCGCGGCACCCTCGCCCAGGACCATTCCGTTTGATTTTTTGTCGAAATCCATCGCCCGGCAGGGGAAATCGCCCCCGGGTTTGGCGTAAATCTTCAGGGCCTTCATCTGCGCAATCGTGAACGCGGTCAACGGGGCTTCGCTGCCGCCTACAAGGAATTTTTCGGCCATCCCGGATTTAAGCCATGCCACGCCGTTGAGCAGCGCATGGAGCGAGGTGGAACAGGTGATGGAATGCGAAATTTCGGGGCCTGTGGCCTGCAGGTCCTGCGCCACCCATGATGAGATGTTGCCCAGTGTGGTGACGGGCGACGCCAATGTCGCGGCACGTCCGGTGGCGAGGTATTCGGCGTGGTGTTTCTCAAAAAGCGAGGTCGCGCCGCGCGAGGAACCGATATTGATGCCAAAGTTTGAATCCCAGCCCGCGCGCGCGACCGCCCGCCGGGATGCCGCTATGGCAAAATGGACACTGGGATCAAGGTTTTTGAGACGAGAACCGGCCGAGGCAAGTTTGGCGACTTCCTCCCTCGCCGACGAGGCCAGCGGCGCCCGCCAGTCACCTTCGGCGAAAGCCATGCAATGATTATCGTCAAGGTAGGACTGCCACACCTGCGCGGGGGAGTTTCCCATAGGCGAAAGCGATTCTATGGCGGTGATGGAGATTTGCAATTGCGGCGGTTTGGCGCAAAATTACGCCAAAAGAGGCTGTCATCCTACCGGCGTGCGCGAAGGGTCAAAATAACAGGTAATCAGCGACCGCAATGGTTTGTTGCCTTGTATGACCTGTGCAAATTCGGTCCACGTCTCGGGTGCAATGTACTTTTTGAGCGGCTGGTCCACCTGTGCGATGTCTTCCAGCCGGTCGCGCACGAGCTGGTCCCATTCCCCATGGTACTGCAAAAGGTCGTCCGGATAGACCACTTTGCGGCTGGTGCCTTCGTCCACGACCTCGAAGGGTTCGGAGACATTGAGGTAGCCGTAATCGTCGGTGAGCTGTTCGCCGGGCTGGATGTCGCGCACGGCAATTTCAAAATCGTACGCGGTGGACATGCAGGAAGGGTTGAACGAATGGTTGACAAACTTGGCATTGTCCCAGCAGAGGATCTTGTTGCCCGCGCCATTGGTAAAACAGTAGGTCTCGAGGTGTTGCTGCATCATGGGCGAAACCCGCGCTGCCCGCTCTGGAGTAAAGACCTGGTCCAGCTCATCCTGGACCCATGTTATCGTCCCCTTGGGGATCAGTTTTTTAGCTACGACGCCATAACCGATGACGTCGTTGATGAACCTGAGTTCGGTGTCAGGATGGATCATAAAAAAGGATTGCTTTCAAAAATAAAGTTATCCTATTTTTTGTAATGCCATGCGGACGGCCTCATAAATTTTGTCTAATTGTGCATCGGTAATAATGTACGGGGGCAAAATGTAGATCGTGCTGCCCGCCGGCCTGAGGATGATTCCCTGCGATATGAAGAAATCGTACAGCCGGTTGCGCAGGGTGCCGTAATATTCCTGCTTGCCGTCGGTGGCCAGGTCCAAAGCGAAGATCACGCCGAGGGACCGGACGGCCCTGATGCGGGGATGTCCTTGCAGTTCCGATGCGAATTCGCGGTGGCGGGCCGCAATCCGTTCAATATTTTGCGAAGTTTCGGCGCGCCCCAGGATGTCCAGGCTGGCCAGAGCCGCGGCGCAACCGGTGGGGTTTGCCGTGAAGGTGTGCCCGTGGAAAAGCGCCTTGTTGATGTCGTCGCTGAAAAAGCCGTCAAATATCTGCTGTGTGAAAGTCGTGATGGCCATGGGAATCGTGCCGCCGGTGAGCGCCTTTGAGAGGCACATCATGTCCGGCTGCCGGGAGAGATGGTCACAGGCAAAAATTTTCCCGGTCTTGCCAAAACCGGTCATGACCTCGTCGGCAATGGCCAGTACCTCATTTTCGCGGCAAATATCGATAAGCCGGTCAAGCGAACCCGGCGCATACATGACCATTCCCGCAGCTCCCAGGACCAGCGGCTCAAAAATGAAAGCCGCCACATCGCCGGGCGCCAGGGCCTTTGCCAGCGCATCGAAACTTTCCTGTTCACGGCCCGCCACCGGAACCGGGATCCGCCTGACCTCGATGAACATGCCGTTGAAAGCCTGCGTATAGAGCGAGATCCCGCTCGCCGCCATCGCCGCAAATGTATCCCCGTGGAAGGCATCCTCGAACGCAACGATCACCGTTTTCTTTATTCCCTTGTTGTACCAATATTGTAACGAGGCTTTGATTGCGACCTCCACCGCTGTGGAACCGTTATCGCTGAAAAATAGTTTTATCTGGTTCGCGGGCAGGATTTCCATGAGCCTCGTGGCGAGCCTTGCCGCAGGTTCATGGGTGAAGCCGCCAAAGAGCACGTGCTCCAGGGTCGTGAGTTGTTTGTAGATGGCATCGGCGATATAGCGGTTGGAATGCCCAAACGGATTGACCCACCACGAGGCGATGGCGTCGATGAATTCGGTGCCGTCCTCTGCCCAGAGCAATGCGCCTTCGCCCCGCACGATGGCGACCGGAGCAGGGGCGGTCGCGTGCTGCGTATAAGGGTGCCAAAGGTAATCGCGGTCGGCCTTTAGGATGTCAATTTTTTCCATCGTCCAATTTTAACAATGCCGATTTAAACTCATCTGCGTACCGGAGCACAATCTCTTTTGAAATGACGCCCTCAGGCAAAATCCTGCCTACTACAGGTATCGGGAATCGCTCGAGGATGGCTTGTTCCGAGGCCGGGTTCGGATCGCCGTTGAAGACGATCCCGGCCGCCGGGACGCCGCGCGAGTGCAGCGCTTCGAGCGTGAGCAGGGTATGGTTGATGCTTCCCAAATAATGTCGGGACACCACGATCACCTTAAAACCCGGCTGCAGCAGATCGGCAATCGTTTGTTTGTCATTTAGCGGGACAAGCAGTCCGCCGGCGCCTTCGATCACGAGATGACCCTCGGTCTCCGGGCGGTGGATTTGGTCCAGTGCAATCTTTACTCCGTCGATTTGCGCGGCCAGATGAGGGGAAGCGGGCGTTTTGAGGCGGTAAGCTTCGTCATTGATCCTGACGTTTGTTGTCCATGCGCGGACCTTGTCGCTGTCGGTATTGTCGAGGTCACCCGCCTGGACGGGCTTCCAGTAATCGGCACTGAGCGCCTGTGCAATGATGGCGGAGGCGACGGTCTTGCCGACATCGGTAGAAATGCCTGTGACAAATATTTTCATGCTGCAAAGATACTGGAGCGCCCCGAGTATGCCGCCATGTGGGAAAATATTGCTAAATTTAATTCAAATCGGCATTTATGATCATCACCCGCGTCCCCAATTACATCAAGGCCGTCTACATTTCGCTGCTCATCATCATCGTGGTGTTCGTGATGGTCATGGGCAAGAACATCTTTGTGCCGATGTTGCTTTCGGCGTATACGGCGATGCTGATGACGGGGTTCTGCAACCGGCTGGAAGCGTGGAATGTGCCCCGCTCCCTTGCCGCGGCGATCGCGATCCTGCTCTTCTTGGGCGTACTGACAGGCCTCGTGATCCTTGTGGTAACCCAGATCCAGAGTTTCATGGCCGATGTCGAGGCGCATGCCGAAGCCGACCTGAACCGTTTTGCGATGCGGACCAACTCGTGGGTAAAGAACACCATTGGTTATGACATGGGCATGGCCTACGGATTCAAGATCGAGAATGTGCTGGCCCTCATTCAGTCCGGGCGTGCCAATATGTCCGAACTGCTCAAGCTCACCATCAACACCGCAAGCAATATCCTGCTGCTGCCCGTTTTCATCTTTTTCCTGCTGATCTACCGCGATCATTTTGCCCAATTCATCATGCGGGTCTTTGCCAAGCAAAAGAACAAGTTGTTAATGGAACATGTGATCTCCATCAGGCAAATCGTGCATTCATACCTGATTGGCGCCGGAAAGGTCATGCTGATCCTGGGCGTTGTCAACAGCGCGGTGCTGCTGATGCTGGGGATCAAGCACGCGATTTTTTTCGGGATGCTGGCCGGGCTGCTCAACATCATTCCCTACCTTGGGCCGCTCATGGGCGGCATCCTGCCCTTTCTTTATGCCCTGCTCACCAAGGACAGCCTGTTCTATCCCGTGGCGGTGGCAGTTTCGTTTACGCTCATCCAATTCCTCGAGGCGACCTTCCTCACGCCACGGATCACGGGTGCCAACGTGTCGCTCAATGCTTTCATCACCTTTTTGGGACTTCTGGTAGGCGGGGCGATCTGGGGCATTCCCGGGATGATCCTCATTATCCCGACACTTGCGATCCTCAAGAAACTTTTTGAGTTGAGCCCCGACACCGATCCATACGCTTATCTTTTTGGCGAAGAGGATACAAGGTGGTTCAAGAGGCGGAAAAGAGGCGATTAGTTGTCGATTTTGACAATGCGCGACCGTGAAATCCTAAGGATTGCCGGGTGCCGGGCCATTCAAATGCCGTTTTGCAATCGTTGCAACGGTATCGGTGCCGAAGGATGGGAAACAATCCGGCCAATGAAACGATGGCGAACTTGATCGCCGATCCGATGCTGTCCACGACGGTCACCATTTCAACGGCATGCGAACCGCAGTGAGGACAGGCCAAAGGCTTTCCGTCATCGGTTTGGGAATACATCTCCACGTCGTTCAAAACATTTCGCGCATCCTCCAGATCAATGGTGCGCACCATCAGTTTCACCCCGCCGATGGCCTGGCTCATGAGCGGATCGGAATCGATCGTGATGTCGTCACGCAAAAAGGCGGGAATTCCGGCATCCTCCAGTTTGGCGCGGCATATATGCGCCTCGGCCGAATATTGGAAACTGCCCACAAGGGTAAATTCGGGTGTCATGAGAATAAGGTTTTGGCGAGCAGTTCAAGTACCGACGTGATCTGCTCGGGCGTGTTGAAGGCATGGATGCAAAAGCGTAGCCTTTCCTGGCCTTGGGGCACCGTTGGCGAGAGGATTGGCCTGACATCGAAGCCCGCATCCTGCACCCGCCTGGCGATAATGCGGACGCGCTCGTTCCCGGGGATGATGGCCGAGGCAATCGCCGATTTCCCGCCAACGAAAACAGGTACCATTCCCAGCCGCGCCACCTCACGCGAAAAGTGCAGGATATTGGCCCGGAGCTTCTCGATGGTAACCGTCGCCTGTTCGAGTTTTCCATAAGCGAGAACAATCGTGGCGACGCTGTGTGGCGGTAGCGCGGTGGTGTAGATGAAACTGCGGGCAAAATTCACCAGATATTCCTTTAGGATTTTAGGTCCCAGCACCGATGCGCCGTGGCAACCGAGCGCCTTTCCATAGGTGACCACCCTTGCGAAAACACGTTGGTGCAATTGATGGTCCTGCACCAAGCCGGCACCGTGGGGCCCAAAAACGCCAAGCGCGTGGGCCTCATCCAGTATTAGGAACGCGCCGTATTTTTCGCAAAGTTCCAGAAGCCGGACAAGAGGTGGCGAATCACCGTCCATGGAGAAGACGGTCTCGGTGGCGACGTAAACGGTGGATTCCCGGCACGATTCAAGCAAGCGCTCAAGATCCTCCAGGTCGTTGTGTGCAAATTTAAAGGCACGTGCCTGCGAAAGCCTCAGCCCGTCGCGAATCGAAGCGTGGCAATATTCATCAAAAAGGACAATGTCGCCCCGTTGCGGAATCGATGAGAAAACGCCGAGGTTAGCATCGTAGCCCGAATTGAAGATCAGCGCAGCCTCTGCTTCATGAAAATGGGCAACACGGGCTTCGGCGATTGAATAGAGGTCATGATTTCCGGTAATGAGCCGGCTTCCCGTGGAACCGTTCTTTGGATGACCCGCCAGGACCGAAGCTTCATCGAAAAGACTTTCGTCAGCACCAAATCCCAGATAATCGTTTGACGATAAATCAATGAGCGCCCCAACCGGTCTCAATTCCCGAAGTGCGTCCTGCGCGGCCCGGCCGTCCAACCTTTTACCCAGTGAGGCCGGCACCCTATGCATTGGCAGCGGTCCTTTCAATCCATTTGCTTTCACCGCGCACGGTTTTGTCCAGAATGTCCAGGTCAAGCCTGGCGGCAACCTTCTGGGCAAGTGCGAGCGCCGCGGCCTTCTCCTCGAATTTATACATCTTGAAATGCCGATTGCCCTGGTACCAGAGATTGACCTCGTACACTTCGGGTTCGTGAGAAAAGACCGCAATATATTCGAGTTTAGGTGCCACTGTGCGGCGGCTCACCGTAATGGGACCCACGCGATAGCGCGTGACCAACAGGTTGGAACCGGTATCGATGAGGATATCGTTTTCCATCGCATTGTAGACCCCGAGCGTGAAAAATAGCGCTATGTCATAAAGGGATTTGGCGGCGCGCACGCCGGTTTCCTCTGATGCGTCAAAGTAAACCGACAACACATTGTCGTACAGGCAATACAGCATCAGCGTAAAAAAAGCGGCCGAGAGCACCAACTGCCACCACCGGCGCTTTCCCTGCCTGATCACCACTTCAAATTCCCCATTTTGCATAAAACAAATATATAAAATTGAATGCGGCACCAGACTAAATTTATAG
Source organism: Flavobacterium sp. (assembly GCA_005792865.1). Taxonomy (GTDB): domain Bacteria; phylum Bacteroidota; class Bacteroidia; order Flavobacteriales; family Flavobacteriaceae; genus Flavobacterium. The sequence continues at coordinate 8,750 of SXQR01000128.1, forward strand.
CTGAAAAAAAATATTTAATTATCGATAAACAATAATTAGTATTTTTGTTGAAAACCTGAAACGATGAGAAAATTACAAATTTTGAAAACGTGCATTGACCTGATCTATTTTTTTGGCATCTTCACTTTGATCGGCATGTGCATCTTTGTGCCGATGGCGATTTTTGGCGAGGCTGGATTTCCCATTAAGGTACGCGGGCAGGAAATCGAGATAGCCGATTGGGGCTCCAAGATTCTTTTAATATGTATTCTGGTGAGCGCAATCGCGTTCTTTTATGCGATCCTCCTGATTCGCAGGACACTGGAATTTTTCAGGAAGCGCGACGTATTCAACCTGCAAGTCATCGCCAATTTTAATAAAATCGGATGGTGCATAGTGGCATCGGCATTGGTTACGGGGATTCCCATGCTAATATACAATATCATCATGCGGCCCAAAACCGGATTCGAGATCTCGGCCGGACTGGGGATGGATTCCTTCATGATGTCCATTTCATTGGGGCTGCTGTTCATGGTCATTGCCGAAGCCTTCAGGATGGCCAAACAACTTAAGGAAGAAAACGAACTCGTGATCTGATGCCGATCATCCTCAACCTGGACGTGATGCTCGCGAGGCGGAAAATGCGGTCCATCGAATTGGCGGACCGCATTGGGATCACGACGGCGAATTTGTCCATCCTCAAGACGGGAAAGGCGAAGGCCATACGGTTTTCAACGCTCGAGGCCATTTGCGAGGTACTGGAATGCCAGCCGGGCGATATTTTGGAGTACAGGCCTGACCATGAAGCTACCTGATTTTTTTATATTGCAGAAATTTTGCGGCATGGATCCACTTTGTAAAAATTGCGACGGCCCCATATTGGAAGGACAGCGCTTCTGCGGCTCGTGCGGGCAGCGCTCGCAGATCCACCGGTTTGGCGTCCATGACCTGACGCATGAACTGATCCATTATTTTACCCACGCCGACAAGGGACTTTTTACACTTTTGCGTGAACTTGCCCTGCGGGGTGGCGCCGTTGCCCGGGAATTCCTCGACGGCCGCAGGCGCAGGCACTTCTCGCCGCTCAACTTTTTCCTGATCGTCGCAGCGGTGCTCGTGTTTATCATGAGTTTCCAACCGGTGCCTAACGCCGCGAACGTTCTCGCCGAGAACCCGCGGATTGCCGCCATCACAGATCCCGAGATAAGGCAGGCGGCGCTTGCCATGATGGAACGCCGTGCCAACGCCATAGCGGTCCTGAACCGGTATGCCAATTTATTGGCCATGGCCGCCTTGCCGCTGACGGCTTTGGCGATGTGGCTGTTCTTTCGCAAGCGGGGCTACTCTTTTACCGAACATCTTGTCGCGGGTATGTACATGCTAGGATTCTGTTTGCTGCTCTATGCGCTGGTGGTTGTGCCTCTATGCGCGCTGGCAGGCTTTCCCGACGATGCGGCCAAGGGCATCCTTTTCCTCTTGCAGTTAACTTATTTTTCCATCTTTTACATCCAAATGTTCAGGCTGCGGGGATGGGGGCGCGGGCGGGCCGTTCTTGCGTCGGCGGTGTCGTTGCTACTGTGGATCGTGCTCTCGGGAGGGGCGGTGATGCTCTACATCCGGAGTGGTTTTTTTGGGCTGGCTGGATAGATGAAAATAAACCATGACTAAACGTCTTATAATATGAAATGTATCAATTGCAATGGAGATCTTACGCCGCAGTATCGATATTGTCCGTCCTGTAGCCAAACCGTGCACCTTCAACGGTTGAGCCTGCCGCATGTGGGGCACGAAACCTTTCATTACTTCACGCACGCGGACAAGAGCATCATCAATCTTGTCCGGGATCTTGCGACCAGGGGCGGCACCGTAGCCCGAGAGTACGTTTTGGGGATGCGAAAGCGGCACTTTTCACCACTTAGCTTTTTCCTTATGATTGCCGCGATTTACCTGATCGTGATGAATTTTGAAAACAGCCCTGCAAGCGAAGCATTGCGTGAAAGACCTGATTTGAGCCAGTACTACGAGGGCGCCGAACTTGAAAAGATGCAATATTACTTCCAGAGACAGGAAGTTGCGGTGCGGTATATGCAAAAGAAGTCCAACCTTGTGGCAATCGCCACTGTTCCCATTACCGCATTGAGTTTCTTCCTGTTTTACAGAAAGCGCGCGTTCAATTATACCGAACATCTGGTCGCGACCCTTTACATGTCCGGATTTACGACGCTGTTTTACATCATCCTCATCGCCCTCAATTCCCTTATCCGGTTTCCATTTGGTTATTTGGCGGCCGTGTATTTTCCATTGCAGCTCGCCTATTACAGTTGGTTCTATTACCGTTTCATGGTGGGATCCGGCAAACCCAAGGTTTTTTTGTCGGCTCTTTGCGGTGCGCTGATACCAGGAC
>SXQR01000129.1 GCA_005792865.1 Flavobacterium sp.
CCTGTAAACCTCAAAGGTTTTAAAAACCTTTGAGGTTTGCCAAAGCTACCTGCTTGCACCAGGTACGCATCCAAAAGAACCGTAAACTATTCCATCTGCAAAATGACCGGCAACAAAAATTCGCACTTCACCGGCATCCCTCTTTTAATGGCAGGGCTGACCCTCGGGAAATCGGCGAGGCGCGAATGCAGGATGCTGTCGATCCTGATCGTATCATAAGCCACCGTATCACGGGAGAAACGCGGTTCAAATTTCAGAGTGGAATCGGGGAAAACCGTAACTTTGACTTCAATGGTGTCGAGTTCGGGGTACAGGATGTCGAGTTTATCGCCGGAGAGCCGCTGCTGGATGGCCTGCGACAGGTATTCAAAAAAACACTGGCGGCGCTGTTCCTTGGAGGAGAGTTGTTCACAATCGGCTACCGAAGGATATTCATCTACCTGTTGCCAATCGATGGCGCTGAGTTCCTTTTGCAGCAATTGCTCGCGATCGGGCGCCTTTTCAATGTATTGACAGGAACCGAACATCAGCATCAGGGCGGGAAGAATGGCTTTATTCATTGGCGTGCCACGTTGACGCCGAAAGTACTCAAATTTTACCAAATACCGCTGTTCATGGATATATTACTGGTTTCAATTGGATTTTTGTTGGTCATCGTTGGTCTTTTCGGCAGTTTCCTGCCTGTGCTTCCGGGCCCGCCTCTGAGCTGGCTTGGACTCATGATGCTTTATTTTACCGAGGCGGTTGATGTGAACTACTGGATGCTGGGCATCACTTTCGCGCTGGTCATGGTGGTCTCGATCCTGGATTACACGATTCCGGCCAGGGGGACCCGGCGGTACGGCGGAAGTTCCTACGGCGTCTGGGGCACGAACATCGGACTCATCGTGGGGATATTTGCGCCGATACCATTCGGATTCATCGTCGGTCCCTTTGTGGGTGCATTCGTCGGCGAGATGATCTACAACTCGTCCGACCACAAACGCGCACTAAAGGCAGCGACCGGATCGTTCATGGGATTCCTCGCCTCGAGCTTCATCAAATTCGTGCTTTGCATGGTCATTTTGGGCATCTTCATCACCGTCGCCTGGCAAAATCGCGTCGCACTGTTCCAATAAAAAAGCCCCCTTTCGGAGGCCTTTGTCTAATTTTTGATGAGTTTCTGTACCGATCGATTCCCGTTTTCAAGGATGACCTGCATCAGGTACATGCCCGAGTGCAGTTTTGAAACATCCATCACGGGGTTTTGTTCCGATGGCTGGATCTCGAATATATTTTTGCCTGTTAAATCCGAAACCATGATCTGCTTCACGATTCCCGAAGCCTGGATTTGCACCATGGCCGAAGCCGGGTTCGGATGCATCGTAAATGCCGCGCTGTTATAACCTGGCGTAGAAAGCGGCGCCATGAATTCTGTCTCGAAGGTGTTGGTAACGATCGCCGGATTGAAGTCAAAGAAAATCGAAGCCGTGTTCGGGATGATATCGCCCACCTGCAGGCCCGCATTCGGCTTCACGGCAAAAGTGATGTACCCGTGCGAACCGATGGGATCCTGCGAGGTCGGCGGCAGGTTCACATCGTCAAAGAACCAGCTCAACGATTGACCATTTTTGGTGAGCACATAGTCGTGGCTCGCCGAAATCATCCGCAGCGTTACCGCATCGAGTTGCGCATCGAGTTCGTCCTCTACGGTGATGAAACTGGCGGCAGCCGTTCCCGTATTTTCAAATCGGATCGTATAGACCAGTTCCTCATCCGGTGAGAATTGCTCCAAAACGATGGGCCCACCGTGCGCCTCGACCTTGTCGTTAGGGTCATAGGAACCGATGATGGTCTGCGTCAGGATCGCTTGATTGTTCATTGGAAGGATATCGCCCGGAAGCAGCGTTATAGAGACCTGATTGGTCAACAAATCGCCCAATTGTACGGTGGGAATGACCGGCACCTGCATCTTGACCATAAACTCCCGTGTTTCAAAGGGCATCAGATTGGAAAAATTTAAGGTAAACCCTGAGGTGTTCACGACGGCTCCGGGTGGCATCTGCACAATGCTAACCGTCGGATCCTTTGTAAAAGTGACGACCCCGTTATGCGACATCGTCCCCATATTTTTATAGATTACCTTATTGTAATAAGAAAATCCGGGCTGCGGATTATTAGCCGGCACAAGGAAAGCCGCCAGGTCTGTTGTCGGATTAATGGCCGTGACGGCAAAAAATATTTCTTGGAGACTGGGGCCGGCGTTGATTACAACATTTGTCGGAGAAACGGAATACACCGCCGGATTTTCCGGGATGAATGAAATTTGGTATTGGTTGGAGACATTGTCGTCGGCAATTTCCAAAGTACCGGATGCGCTTTGCGAATTAACGGGAGCGCCACCGTTCACGGTATAGGAAAAGGTTCCCTGCGGGAAATTGACTTCATTGGCATCTTTGGTTCCGTCCCCGTCGACATCAAAGAATGCGCTGACTTCAAAACCCGCGCATAAGCTAGAGTCGAATCCTACCCACTTCATTCCCCAGCAGCCCGTGATATTATCCACAATTCTGATAAGCACCCCCTGCGAGGCGAACGAAGGGGGGCTATAGGCTCCGGTATTTTGGATGGGATTATTGCCGAATTGGGCTTCCAGTTCATCCTCATGATAGGACAACGTCCAGTTTTGTGCTTCGGGATGCGAAGCAAATATCTGGTTTGTGATGTAATTGAGGTTGAAGACGGCATTTCCATCTCCATTATGGCACCCTTCGGCTATCAGCGTCTCGGGGATTTCAGGTCTCATGTGGACGATTACCGAATACTGCCTGATGTAATGATTGTATGGCAGATTGACATTGTTAAACCGAACGTATATTTCCTGAGTATCGACCTCAATAACTGGCTCCAGCGCGTTGGTCTGGTTTTGTGCGTCGGCCTCACTGAGGTAATAGCTGATCAAATAGGAGGCTTGGGGGAGGTTGCTCAAAAAATAATCGTTATAAACGGACAAGTTAAGATCTGCAGTTCCTTCAATCCAATCTTCGCATAATTCAACCGGCGGCGGCCCTCCCGCACAAATCCCCACTGAAAAGTCGAGTTCTCCCCACGCCCCCGGCGATCCGTTACATATTGCCCTCACAAAAAAGCGGTAGGATCCACAGGGGAGATTTGAAAATGTATAAAAAGGAGTCGTGGTTAACGCACCCGGCGTTGTGGCGCCGGGCATTGGAAAATGAGCATACTGCGCCATTACCTCCCAGGCCGTCTCCGCGCCCGCCGGAATCCAGGTGATATCGAATATATCATTTTGAATATTTGACGCGTTGCCATCATAGGGTGGAGGGCACTGACCAGTGGCGCTAAAGGAAAAGAGGACCAGCAGAAGTAATAGTTTCTTCATTTTGAAAGATTTACCTAACAATATTAAGAAATTTTCGGCTAAAAAAAAGCCCCCTTTTGGAGGCCTTTGTTAATTTTTGATGAGTTTCTGTACCGATCGGGAACCGTCCGAAAGCGTAATGTCAATCAGGTAGATCCCTCGTTGGAGCATTGAAATGTCGAGTGAAGGATTTTGCACCGATGGATTTTGCCTGAGTACGTTTTTTCCGGTCATATCGGCAATTGAAACCACGATGACCGCTTTATCTGAACGCACCTGTACCGTCGCCGAAGCCGGGTTCGGATACATCGTAAATGCCGCGCTGTTATAACCTGGCGTAGAAAGCGGCGCCATGAACTGGGTCTCGAAAGTATTGGTCACGATCGCCGGATTGAAGTCAAAGAAAATCGAGGCGGTGTTAGGGATGATATCGCCCACTTGCAGGCCCGCATTCGGCTTCACGGCAAAAGTGATGTACCCGTGCGAACCGACGGGATCCTGCATCGTCGGCGGCAGGTTTACATCGTCAAAGAACCAGCTCAACGATTGACCATTTTTGGTGAGCACATAGTCATGGCTCGCCGAAATCATCCGCAGCGATCCCGCATCTAGTTGCGCGTCAAGTTCGTCCTCGACGGTGATGAAACTGGCGGCAGCCGTTCCCGTATTTTCAAATCGGATCGTATAGACCAATTCTTCATCCGGCGAGAATTGCTCCAAAACAATGGGCCCGCCGTGCGCCTCGACCTTGTCGTTAGGGTCATAGGAACCGATGATGGTCTGCATGACCGATGCCTCGTTGTTGGCAGGAAGAATATCTCCCGCCGGAACCGTGATCGCCACCGAATTGGTCAAAACCTGTCCGAGGCTCACCGTAGGGATGGTCGGCACGTTCATCATTACGTTGAACTCCCGCGATTCAAAAGGCATCAGGTTGGTGAAATTGACGGTGAAACCAGTTGAAGTGCCCACCGAACCGGGCGGCATCGACAAAATGGTCACTACCGAATCTTTGGTAAAAGTAACGGTTCCGCTTTGCGATGAAGTGCCAAAATTCGTGTAAATCACCTTATTGGTGTAATTGAAACCGGGTTGCGGCGAATTGAAGGGGATGATCGCCACGGCAAGATCGGCGAATGCCTGTACGGGGCTCACCGCAAAATAGACCTGCTGAACCCCGGGGCCGGCGGTGAAGGATGTGTTGGCAGGCGCGACATTGAAATTGGTCGCGTAATTTGCATTTACCGTAAAGGAAGCCGTGTAATTATTGGCTGAATTTCCGTCAGCAATAAAATATTGCCCGGTCGACGACGACAGATTGGTATTGGGCTGGCCATTGAGCGAGTAGGAAAAACTGCCGTATGAAAATGGCATCTCCCCTGAATCCATGGTGCCGTTTGAGTTCTCGTCGAGGAAGGCGGTCATCATGACGCCGTCGCAGGTTTCCGCTTCGAGCATCACGGTTGAAATGGTCCTGCATCCGGTCATGTTGTCCATGACGGCAAAGTATAGCATGGTTGGGTTGGATATGTTATTGTATGCCCATGGGTTTGCTATGGCATTTGTTCCGTTTTGGGCATCTGCCATGGTCTCATGATAGGTAACGCTCCAAGAATTTGGACTTTGGCCCGAACTTGCATACACCTGATTGCTGATGGTGTTGAGGTTAAATACGGCCATCCCGTCACCATCCGGGTCGCAGACCTCCAGCGAACCGTCGGTTTCAAAGACGGGCACCGGGTTCAGGATGATCATCAGTTCAAAAAGTTGGAATGTTCCCGGGCTGTCCAGGTTGTCGGCCCGCACGATGATCATCGTCGTGGGAACCATCGCCATCTGCGGCAGCGGATTGACCTGATTGTTCGCATCGCTTTCCGAGAGGTAATAGCTGAATTCGTAATTGCCCTCTGGCATCTGTCCCTCGAATTCCATGTTGTAGATTGAAAGGTCGACCATTTCAATGCCATCGTTATTAATGTCGCAAACCTGGACGGGCGGCAGGTTGCCACCACATGTATTGATAAAAATCCCTGCGCTCCAAGGGCTGTAGAATTGCTC
>SXQR01000130.1 GCA_005792865.1 Flavobacterium sp.
ATGAAAATTGTTTCATGTATTCTGACGATATCGACCTCTCCTATATGATGCTGAAATCCGGCAGGGACAATCATTACTTTGGCGGTGAGACCGTCATCCATTACAAGGGCGAAAGCACGGTGCGTGACGCCAGGTACATGCGGCGTTTTCGCGATGCGATGGATTTCTTTTACCGCAAGCACTTCAGGCGATCGGTGGCATTTGACCTGTTCATGCGCGCCGGATCTTTTGCCTTCCTGTTGGCGCGGGTGGCAAAGCCGATGCCCATATCGGTGGTCGATGCCTACCGATTCGACGGCGCTCCCGAGATCGCAAATAAGATAGCGCAGGCCACGGGAAAACCGGTATCCAACCGTGCTGTTGCCCATGTGGCGCATGTCCTGGAACCGATGCGGACGGGTTTTGCCCACATGATCGCCACGATGGAAGACAACACCAACCGGGCGGAAGCTTTCAGGGCCGTCTATCCCGATGCCGGATTCATGATAGGGAGCGATTCAAGCCAGGGCCGGGGCGAGGTCACGATGCTCGGTAGACGCCAATCCCTGCCGTTGGTCTAAAAATCCCCCCGCGCGGCTTCGGGCCTTGAAAAAATTATTATTTTCGCAAGCATAAAACCAAAAACCGATTCGCGGTTCACAATATGGCAAGATTTGAACTGAAATTACCCAAAATGGGCGAAAGCGTTGCCGAGGCGACCATCACAAACTGGCTCAAGGAAGTGGGCGACCACATCGAGGCCGACGAGGCCGTCCTTGAGATCGCGACCGATAAGGTGGACAGTGAGGTGCCATCGGAGGTTTCGGGCAAACTTGTCGAAAAGCTTTTCCAGAAGGATGACGTCGTAAAAGTTGGCCAGGCCATCGCCATCATCGAGGTCGAAGGCGGCGTTGCCGTCGATGCGCCATCGGAACAGACCACGGCCATCGCCCAACCTGAAGCCGTGGCGCAGGTCGAGAAGTCCTTTGAGGCCGCGCGGGAATACACATCGGCACCGGTCCCGCCACCCGCCGCCCAATCCGCACCGCCCACCCGCGACGACTACCACAACAGCGACCGTTTTTATTCCCCGCTGGTGCGAAACATCGCCAAGGAAGAAAACATTTCCATGGCCGAACTCGAGTCCATCAAGGGAACAGGAGCCGAAGGGCGCGTGACCAAGAACGATATTTTGGAGTACGTTGAGAGAAGGTCATCAGTTGTCAGTCATCAGTCATCAGCGCAGCGGTCAGCGGTCAGCGGTCAGCCGTCAGTTGAGTCGACAGTCGTCAGTCATCAGTCGTCAGAACAGCCGTCAGCTGTCAGCAGTCAGCCTTCAGTTGCGTCGTCAGTCGTCAGTCATCAGTCATCAGTAGCTGCGACTCCGCAACCGACAACCGACAACCGACAACCATCAACCAATAACAACCAGCCACCAGCCACTAAAATCCCGCCCTCGGTCAACGGCCAGGACGAGATCGTCGAGATGGACCGCATGCGCAAGCTCATCTCGGGGTACATGGTGCAGTCGGTGCAGACATCGGCACACGTGCAATCCTTTATCGAGGTGGACGTGACCGCCATCTGGGACTGGCGCGAGAAAAACAAAAACGCATTCGAGAAACGGGAAGGCGAGAAGCTGACCTTTACACCGATATTCATGGAAATCGTGGCGCGCGCGCTCAAGGATTTCCCGATGATGAACATCTCGGTCGAAGGCGACTACATCATCAAAAAGAAAAACATCAACCTCGGGATGGCGGCCGCCCTGCCAAACGGAAACCTCATCGTGCCCGTCATCAAGAACGCCGACCAGCTCAATCTTTTGGGCATGGCCAAGGCGGTCAACGATCTCGGCAACCGCGCCAAGGCAGGAAAGCTCAAGCCGGACGACACCCAGGGCGGAACCTATACCGTGACCAACGTCGGTACATTTGGCAGCGTCTTTGGCACCCCGATCATCAACCAGCCGCAGGTGGGCATCCTCGCACTGGGCGCGATCCGCAAGGTTCCAGCAGTGGTCGAAACCCCTGAAGGCGACTTCATCGGCATCCGCAAGAAAATGTTCCTCTCGCACTCCTATGACCACCGGGTCGTGGACGGCGCCCTCGGCGGAAGTTTCGTCAAGCGCGTCGCCGAGTACATGGAGGCGTTTGATGAGAACAGGACGTTTTGATGTCAAATGTCAAATGTCAAATGACGAATGAATCGTAAAAGAAGCCCTTCGGAAACGAGGGCTTTTTTCAATGTCGAACGTCGCATGACAAATGTCGAACGTGCGTTTAATTAGGCATTTTCCAAAATTAAGTTTTTGGGCGTTGGCCGGGCTGTCCGCGCTACGCGGTAGCTTGCTTCCATCCCTAACGCGCCGCACGCAGAATATTTTCGTAAATTGAGGGGATAGATTCCCCGCTATGAAAGCCACGATAAAAGGAAAAGACCTGATCGCGATCGGGTTTAAGGAAAGCCGTTTGATGGGCCAGGCGCTGCAAATCGCCACCGAACAATTCCGCGGCACGCCCAAGAAGGAAATCATCCGCCTCTTTCGCAAGCTTCGCCATTACCCGGAATCCTTCCTGGATGATCCCGTTCTCAAACCGCTCGCGCTCGCCCTGACTGAAGAGCAAGCCCCATCACCTGATTCCATATTGGTTGCGGCGGGTGATTATGCCACGTTCGGAGCAGAATTTATCGAGGACGGCGCCCGTGCACAGATGGATCTGGCCATGCGGTTGCCCGTAACGGTGGGAGGGGCCCTCATGCCCGATGCGAACCAGGGTTACGGCCTGCCCATTGGCGGGGTATTGGCGGTTGACAATGCCGTAATTCCTTATGGCGTGGGCGTTGACATCGGATGCAGGATGGCGCTCTCGATCTTCGACATCCCCGCAGATTATCTCAAATCAAAACACGATCGGTTGAAACGCGAGCTGGTAGCACATACAAAATTTGGCGCCGGGCAGGGATTTGATTTTAAGTATCGCACGGACCACGAAATCATCGACCGCCCGGAATTCAGGATGATCCCCATGCTGGGAAGGTTAAAAGACAAGGCTTGGGAGCAGCTCGGAACTTCGGGCGGCGGGAATCACTTTGTGGAATTCGGGGTAATCGATTTCTTTTCGGAAGATCAGGGCCTGGGCATTCCCGCAGGAAAGTACCTTGCGCTGCTTACCCATTC
>SXQR01000131.1 GCA_005792865.1 Flavobacterium sp.
CCTTCCCCGCGGTCATTGAATCGGTAAGTTACTATGTCAAGGGAAACGAGTTGACCGAACGCCGAAAAATGATCAAACCCGTCAAACTGGAATTGTCCGTGTCGAAAAAGATTTATCGCGATGGGAGCCCGACCAAATTCTAGGGCCGTTTCTCCATCAACATTGTCAGCTGCATACAGGAAAAAAGGTGTGAATCTGAATTCGCCGACTTCTCCCAGTCCTGCCTGTGCCAGTTCGCGCCGATCGCTTTTTTCTTTTCTTCCGAAATCGGCAAGAGATTGACAATAAAGTACCATTTTGCGGTACCCAGAACGCCGCGCCGTTCCTTGATGTTAAAAGCCTTGGCGAATTTGCGGTAAGTCGAGCGTGAAAACGGCCATTCCCAATCCTTGTCACTCTGGAAAGGCCTGTACAGCATCCGGATCATCTTGATGGGAAGGCTGGTCTCGAGCGGGTCATAGGAAATGATCACGCCGCCCGGGGCAAGCTTCTCGTTGAGTTTTGAAATCAGCAGGTCCACGTTTTGGAAGTGGTGCAAAACCCCGTAGGCATAGATGATATCAAAATCCTTGTCAGGAAAATCGGTATCCGATAAAAAATCGGCGGCGATGGCCTTCGCATTTGGAAATTCCGCAATGTTCTTTGCGAGCGTCGCGATGCCGATGTCACTCAGGTCAAGCCCGATGTATTCGCGGCTGTTCTGCGCCAGGTAGCGGCTCCAGTAATTTCCGGCGTGGCAGCCCAGGTCAAGTACCTTTTTGTTGGAAAGGTCGCCAAACCACACCTTGTGGATATCGTATGATTGATTCAGGATGCCGATGTCGCGCCTGATCTGCTTGAGGGTTCTCTCACGGACGAAGCTCCAGATGCGCGTGGGAAGGTTCTTTTTCTTGTGGTTGTAGAATTCCTTTTGCTTCTTGTTGATTTCCAGTATCTCTTCCTGAGTCTTCATTCGCCCGATGTGATTTTGAGGGGCTAAATATATACAAAATTAGCCCATATCGTGAATTTATGTGCCCGCAAAAACTTTCGGTTTCAAATCCGTGTATTTTTGCACAATGGAACACAAGGCAGGATTCGTCAACATCATCGGAAACCCCAATGTCGGCAAATCGACGCTGATGAACGCGCTGGTAGGGGAAAGGCTCTCGATCATCACATCAAAGGCTCAGACGACGCGGCATCGCATTCTGGGCATCGTCAACGGCGATGATTTCCAGGTCATCCTCTCGGATACCCCTGGGATCATCAAGCCGGCATATGAGATGCAGGAATCGATGATGAATTTTGTCAAGTCGGCTTTTGAGGATGCGGATATCCTGATCTACATGGTCGAGATAGGCGAAAAGGACCTCAAGGACGAATCGTTCTTCAAGCGCATCTTCCACGCCGAGGTGCCGGTATTGTTGCTTTTGAACAAGATTGACACCTCAGACCAGGAAACGCTTGAGCAGCAGGTTTCGCTCTGGAAGGAAAAGTTGCCCAATGCCGAGATTTTTCCCATATCGGCACTCAAAAATTTCAACGTCACCGAAGTCTTCACGCGCATCCTCGAGCTGTTGCCCGCCTCACCGCCTTATTATCCCAAGGACGCGCTGACCGACAAACCCGAACGCTTCTTTGTCAACGAGACCATCCGCGAAAAGATCCTGCTCAACTACAGCAAGGAGATTCCCTATGCCGTCGAGATCGCGACCGAGGAATTCCTCGAGGAGGAAGACATCATCCTAATCCGCGCCCTGATCATGGTGGAGCGCGATACGCAAAAGGGCATCATCATCGGCCACAAGGGCGCCGCGCTCAAGAAAGTGGGCATACAGTCCCGCGCCGACCTGGAGAAGTTTTTCGGCAAGCAGATCCACATCGAACTGTATGTCAAGGTCGTCAAGGACTGGCGCACCAATGCTTTGCAACTCAAGAGGTTTGGGTATAATGGCTGACGGCTAACAGTTTACGGTATAGGTTAATGGTCTAACAACAAGCCACTAGCCACAAGCCACTAGCCACAAACCACTAGCCACAACCCTAAACACTAATCTGTCAATCCCCGGCCGCCAGTACCCGATAAAGCGATGCGCGGGCCCGCATGGCGCGGTTGGCCATTGCAATTTCCTGCAGACTTGCCGACAGCAGTGCCGCTTCCCGCGAATTGATCAAAAACACCGAGCTTTCGCCCATCTCAAATAACCGCTCCTCCTGCCGCAGCAGGAACTGCTGGTCGCTTTCTACGAGCCTCACGAGTTCAAGTTGCCGCCCGAGCGAGGCAATCTCGGCGTAGCCGGCACGCATTTTATTGGCCAGCACGGTCTTTTCCATTTCCATCTCAAAGCGTGCGTCGGCCACCTTGAACCGCGCCAACCGAAGCCCGCCGCGCTCCTTTCTAAGGAAAAGCGGAAAACTCATATTGATTCCCGCGCGGTAGTCCTCGCGGTAATCGTTGTTGAAATCCCACGCCTGGGAAATCCACGAGTACGAAAGATCGACCTTGGGCAAAAGCATGTTCGCCTTGAGCCGGCGCTCGATATCGAGCATCTCTACCTTGGCGCCCAGCGATTGGATCTTGGGGTGCCGGGCAATCTGGACGGAATCGGGTGCGGCGAATTCGAGTTCGGCGGTCGCGGCGACCTGATCTTGCGGCACCATGCCCCCGGCGAGTTCAAGCGGCACGTTACCGTCGGCCCAGAGGAAATTTGACAATTCGAGCCGTGACTTGGTCAGTTTGAGTTTGGCGTCCTCCAGGTTCAGCAGCCTCATGCGCAGGGTCACGCCCACTTCGACGCTGTCGATTCCCGGCCGGTCGCCTGCCCTGATCATCTGTGCAATTCCCGCAAGCCTGGTTTGCGCATTGGCAACATATTCCTCATAGAGTTTCAGTTCGTCATACTGGCGCTTCCAGTCAAAGTAGGCCACCATCGCATCGTGGATCACCTCGACGGCTGCCAGGATACGTTCGGCGCGGCTTTGATTGACGGCGGTCCGGGCGATCTTCAAATCGGCCATGCGGCGGTTGATGAAGAGTCCCTGTCCCACGGGAATTTTGACGCCTACCGATGCAAGGCCCCGGTCCGGATTGAGGTTTTGCGGATTCAGGTATTGGCCGTCGTTCTGCTCAAAGCCGGCGGCCACCTCGATACCAAACCAGGTGGGGATCGTGAATGCGCCGCCCGCCAGGGTGTAGTATTCCTTTCCTTCAAACCGTTTTGTATAGGCCTCG
>SXQR01000132.1 GCA_005792865.1 Flavobacterium sp.
CGACCTCGACGCCGCGCATTAAGTTGGCAATTAACATGACCAGTATGGCCGTCAGTAAAATCCTAAGCAAAACTTTCATGTGATGAATTTATAAATATTTTTAAAATCCATTAAACAAGCGAATAATTTAACGCAAAAAAATTTGCGGCCACCACTGCCGATAGAAAAAAATATTATCTTTGAACTTCAATTTAAATTAACGAACATTATCTATGAAAAAACTTTTACTCTCTGCCTTTGCGGTTGCATCATTCTCGGCCAACGCACAGGTGACCGTCTTTGAAGACGGTTTTGAAACGTATGATGACTTCCTGATCACCGGTTTTGGTGACTGGCTGACCATCGACATTGACGGTCTCGGAACCTACACCGGTGGTTTGGACGAAGGTGCTGAACCTTGGCCAAACTCTTTCGAACCACAAGCGTGGATCATTTTCAATCCGGTAACCGCGATGGTATCAAATGCCACTTCCGGTGCTGAAGTTCGCAACTTCGATCCTCACACGGGAAGCAAGTATGCCGCTTCATGGGCATCGGTTCCGGATGCAGGCGTTGGAAACAACGATCTTCTGGTGAGCCCGATGGTATCGCTGGGCACATCTAACAACGAAGTTAAATTTTGGGTTAAGTCGATGTCAAACTCTTACGGGCTTGAGCAGTACAGGGTATTGGTAACAACAAATCCCAATCCAACTCAATTGAGCGATTTTACCCAGATTTCAGGAGTTCCTGCCCTTCAGGCACCTTATCCTAACTGGGAAGAGAAGACATTCTCATTGAATGCGTATTCCAACCAGTCTATTCGCGTAGCGATCCGCAACGTAGGTGTTGACCACTACATGCTGATGGTTGACGATTTCCGCATCCTGTCATCCAACCTGGCTGCCAACGAGGCTTTCTCATCAAAATTCTCGACTTACCCGAACCCTGCCACTAACGTGATCAACCTGACAAACGCCGAGTCAATCCGCGTAAACGCAGTAAATATCACGGATTTGAACGGCCGTATCGTGAAGTCGGTTAAATTTACCGATGCTCCAGCCGATATCCAGATCAACATTGCCGACCTTTCTTCAGGCATGTACATGATGAACATTTCATCTGACCAAGGTACAGCAGTTAAAAAAATCGTGAAGAATTAATTTTTCGATTACTTAAAATAGAAGCCTTCCAACCGGAAGGCTTTTTTATTTGCATAACTTTTTTACTTACATTTGGTTAAACCCAAAAAACTTTAAAATGAAAAAACAATTACTTATGTTGATGCTTCTGGGCGCCGGCGCTGCCCACGCGCAGTTCTGGACTCCAAAAGCAACGGGATTCGCAAGCGCGAGCCGCGGTATCGATGACATTTCCATCGTCGATGACAACGTCGTGTGGGTAAAGGCCTACGACGGATCGGGAACGGGCAACCAGACCATTAAGGATTTCTCCCGAAGCACCGACGGCGGGAATACCTGGACCGCGGGCACGGCTTTCCTGGGACTTGGAACTGCCAATACCGGACTTTCGTCCATTAGCGCGGTTTCGGCTACAACGGCATGGTTATCGGGCTATCCCACTGCTTCAACATCTGCCGGCCAGGGCGTTTGGAAAACTGTGGATGGCGGCGCGACGTGGGCCAAACAGGGAACGGCTTCATTCTCCGGTGCGGCCAGTTTTGCCAATTTTGTTCATTTCTGGAACGCCAACGAAGGCGTTGCCCAGGGCGATCCGGAAGGCGGATACTTTGAAATTTACACGACGACCAACGGAGGGACAACCTGGACACGCGTACCGTCTGCAAACATTCCTGCTCCGTTGAGCGCCTCAGAATACGGATATGTCCATAACCTTGACGTGGTGGGCAATACCATTTGGTTCGGGACAAGTTTGGGCAGGATGTACAAGTCAACCGACAAAGGCCTGACCTGGACCGTGGCACAAACACCACTCTCGGATTTTGGTGGAACGGCCGAATCAGGAAACTACACTTTCTCTGACCAAAACAAGGGCTTGCTCAACAACAGTGGCGGACAACTCTGGAGCACTTCCGACGGCGGCGTCACCTGGACACCGTTGATCCCTACCGGCGTATTTGGCAACAACGACATCGAGTATGTTCCCGGTACGACGATGGTCGTCTCCTCGGGCGGCGCGACAGGCTATGGCTCTTACTACAGTCTTGACGACGGTGCGACGTGGCAGGTTGCAGAGGCCGATACCCAATTCACGACAATCGAATTCCTTAACAACACCACGGGATTCGCAGGCGGGTTCAACCAGAATTCCACAACGGGCGGCATCTTCAAATATACCGGCACGCAACTTCCGGTTGCCGGTTTTGACCGCACCGAATTTTCGGTGTACCCTAACCCAACCGCTAACATCCTGAACATCTCCGGCGAATCGATACGCTCCATCGTCGTGGCCGACCTCTCGGGGAAAACTGTTTTAAAGCAAACGTTCGGATCGATTGACAATCCTTCCATCGACCTGGGATCGCTGCAGACCGGCGCCTACGTGGTGACCGTTGTCAATGCGCAGGGCGAGGCCAAGGCCATGAAGGTCCTCAAGCAATAGTCCCAGATCCATAAAAAGATTTAAGGCTGCCCCAAGGGCGGCCTTTTTTATGCCCGCAATAGAAAGTTGATACAGTTCTCCAGGAATGCCTGGGGATTCTCGGCGTGAAGCCAGTGGCCCGCGTTGGGGATGTCGGTAATTTCGGCGCGGGGAAAGTGCTTCCTGATCAGGGGCGCGTCCTCTTCCTTGATATAACCAGACCGGTCCCCGCGCAGGAAAAGCACCGGCCCGTCGTAGCGGGCTTGTGGGGACAGCTCCTCTCCCACGATATCGCGGTTTTGAACGAACACATCCAGGTTGAACCGCAGGGCCAGCTGTCCGGGTTCTTTCCAAAAAAGGCTCTTGAGCAGGAATTGGCGCGTACTGGCCTCGGGGACATAAGTTGCGAGGATCTCGTCGGCTTTTGCGCGATCAGGTTTTTTCGTGAAGTCGATGGCCGAAAGCCCGTCCAGGATCTCATCGTGGTGCGGGCGGTAGTATTTGGGCGCGATATCGGCGACGATAAGGCTGCGCGTGCGCTGCGGATGCGAGGTCGCAAAAAACATCGCGATCTTCCCGCCCATCGAGTGACCGATGATATCGGCCGTTGCGAGCTGGTGATGGTCCATATAATGCAACAGGTCGGCGGTCATGGCGGCGTATGAAAAGTCATCCGAATGGAAACTGCGGCCGTGGTTGCGCAGGTCGAGCGCATGGACGCGGAAACCCTTTTGGGCAAATTGGCCGGAGAGCGTCTTCCAGTTGTCGGACATGCCGAGGAAGCCGTGCATGATGACCAGGGGGCGGCCCTCGCCTTCTATTTTGGAGTACAATGGTTCCATTTTACCAGTTTTTGCGTGAGCGGGTGAAGCAAAGTGCCATGCACTGCGGAACACGCGACGGCGCGCAGCAGGCCGGCACGCCCTATTTCAATTTTTGGATATACATGTTGACGACGTTGTCCAGCCCCAGGTAAATGGCCTCGCAGATGAGCGCGTGGCCGATCGAGACCTCGAGCAGGCCGGGGACGTTTTCCTTGAAGAACCTGATGTTGTCCAGGTTCAGGTCATGGCCAGCGTTGATGCCAAGGCCAAGCTCGGTGGCGCGGATGGCAGCCAGCCTGTACGGTTCAACCGATGCCCGGTCCCCGGCGGCAAACCCCCGCGCGAAGTCTTCGGTGTACAGCTCGATGCGGTCCGTGCCCGTTTGGGCCGCGCCCTCGACCATCTCGATGACCGGGTCTACAAAAATGGAAGTCCTGATCCCTTTCTCCCTGAAAACCGCAATGATTTCCCGGAGGTAATCGCGGTGGGCAACGGTGTCCCAACCCGCATTGGAGGTGATCGCGCCCGGCGGATCGGGGACCAGGGTGACCTGTTCCGGCATGACTTCCAGGACGAGGTTAGTGAACCTGGGCTCCGGGTTGCCCTCGATATTGAATTCGGTGTGGACGACGGGGCGGAGTTCGCGCGCATCGCTGTAGCGGATGTGGCGCTCGTCAGGCCTTGGATGGATCGTGATGCCGTGCGCGCCAAAGACCTGGATATCCCGCGCCGATTTGACCAGGTCCGGCATGTTGGAGCCGCGCGCATTGCGGAGGGTCGCGAGCTTGTTGATGTTGACGCTGAGTTTTACCATGTCTTGCGTTTACTGCAAAAATACACCGAATAGCCCCATCATTCTGCCGAATTTTGATTATTTTGCATCCGAAATGCCACAGGGAATGACCCAGATCAACGATTACATCAGCAACGATTACAAGCCCATCGAAACAACCGACACGGTAGCGGCGGTGCGAGACTTTTTTGAGGAGGTTTCCTTTTCGCATTTTCCTGTCATTGAAGAGAGTATCTATATCGGGTCGGTGAGCGGCGAGGACGTCCTGACCTTTGAGGAGAATAAACCAATTGGGCAGTTCCGATATGCGATGGAAGGTTTTTTTGCCCGGAAAGGCATGATGTGGATGGACGTGCTCGAGATCTTCGCGCGCAACCAGACCAATCTGGTTCCCGTGCTCGATGAGAACAATGCCTACATCGGCTACTACGAAATCCCCGATATTATCCGCATATTCAATGAAACGCCATTTTTGAAGGAACCGGGCGGAATCATCATCGTTGAAAAACCGCTCCGGGAATATTCGATGAGCCAGATAGTACAGATCGTCGAGAGCAACAACGGCCGCGTGCTGGGCGTGTTCATCTCGGAGGCCACCGTCGATACGGTCCAGATCACCATCAAGGTCACGCTGGGCGGGATCAACGAGATCATCCAGACCTTCAGGAGGTACAATTACGAGATCATTTCGGAGCACGTGGAGGACACCTACCTGAACAGCCTGCGCGAACGTTCGGATTATCTGGATAAGTACCTGAACATCTGATGAAGATCGCGATCTACGGGCAATATTACCAAAACAGCACCGAGCCGATCATCCGGGAAATCTTCCTGTTCCTCAACCGCAACGATACACAATTGGTCATCGAAGCCGATTTCCTGGCCATGTTGTACGAGAAGAAACTGCTGACAAAGGAATATAGGACCTTTACGGGTTATGAAGGACTGGACACCGATGTCGATCTGCTGATTTCCATTGGTGGCGACGGGACCATATTGCGGGCGGCCACGCTTGTCCGGGACAAAGGCATCCCGATCCTGGGCATCAATGCGGGCAGGCTCGGCTTTTTGGCTTCGGGGCAGATGGACAACCTGGAAGAATTCCTGCAGAAGGTCCTGGACCGCGACTTCCACTTGTCGGAACGGGCCTTGCTGAGCCTGGACTGCCATCCCCCGATTCCCGAACTGGCAACGCTCAATTTCGCCATGAATGAAATTTCGGTGAGCCGCAAGGACACCACGTCGATGATCACGATCGAGACCTCGATTGACGGCGAATACCTGAATTCATATTGGGCAGATGGGCTGATCGTCTCCACACCGACGGGCTCCACCGGTTATTCCCTAAGCTGCGGCGGCCCGATCCTGACTCCTGATGTCAAAAGCTTCGTCATCACACCGATCGCACCGCACAACCTCAATGCCCGACCGCTCGTGATTCCGGATGACGTCACGATCCGGCTCCGCGTGACAGGCCGCGAAAGCCAGTACCTGGTCTCGTTGGATTCGCGTATCGCATCGGTACCGAATGAATCGGTGTTGTCTATTTCCCGCACGCCGTTCACGATACGCATGGCCGAAATTTCGGGCGAGACCTTCCTCAAGACCCTTCGGCGAAAACTGCTTTGGGGCGAAGACCGGCGCAACTGAGAAGGCCACATACTACAAGTCCGTTTCCGCCGTTTTGTGTAAAGCCATTTCCCGACTCAAATTGTTGCGCGACAATGGCTGCCGCCACCCCATAATTGTTATATTTGCACGCTATTTTCAAAACATGCGCAGGATTTTCACCATCATAGTTTTCCTTGTTCTGGCCTCGCCCGCGGTGGCGCAGATCAATGAACTCGGGATATTTGCGGGTGGGAGCAATTACATAGGCGATGTGGGCCCGGACGCCTACATCAAACCCAACGAACCCACCATTGGGGTGCTGTACAAGTGGAACCGGAGCCCACGGCATTCCTTCAGGTTTTCCTACGTCCAGTCCAAGATCACGGCGCGCGACGAGGAGGCAAAATCTGACGGGCGCAAACTGCGCGATTACGATTTTGAGAATGAATTGAAGGAAATCTCCGCGGGGCTCGAATTCAATTTTTTTGAATTCAACCTGCACGAACTTGACCGCCAGTTCACGCCCTATGTTTATACGGGCCTGTCGTTGCTGATCTATGACGAACTCTTTGTGGTGAACGGCGCGACCGAGAAAGATTATACCGAAACCACGATCGCGATCCCCATGATTGTGGGAATGAAGACGAATATTTTCCCCAAACTCGTGCTGGGCTTTGAAGTGGGAGCGCGGTATTCCTTTACCGACAATCTCGACGGAAGCAACCCCAAGAACGATAACCTTGCCCCCCTGCGCTTTGGCAATACCAACAGCAAGGACTGGTATGTCTTCACCGGTTTTACCCTGACCTACACCTTTACCGAAAAACCTTGTTTTTGCGCTGAATAAATGGGATTGAAAGATACGATTGACAAAGACCGGCTTCCCAAACACATCGCCATC
>SXQR01000133.1 GCA_005792865.1 Flavobacterium sp.
GAAGGTCCTGCCCAATTCGAGATGTCATTTTCGGCGCAGATGGCCCGTACATAGAATACATACTGGGTACCCGAGGTAAGACCCGTAGCCAGATATGGATTGGTCGCCGGAATGCCCGGAGTGGCCAGGGTCGGTGGCGGAGAACCGGCCGGAAGGATGATGACCTCCCACGCAGTGGCAGTTGCGGCCTCAACCCAGCTCAGCAATGCTGAAGTCTCGGTAACCTGAGTCGCGGCAAGTTGGACGGGTTTTGGACATGTTGCCGGAATACAGTTTACAGTTGCAGAATACAATTGGGTACCCTGAAGGTTTTGTCCCGGAGTATGCGTAAACAGCACGGCGCCGGTCTGCACATTTACCACCTGGATGCCGACCTCGTTAGCGAAAGCGCCTCCGGTGTTCCAGAAAAGTTCAAAAGGAATTCCGTTACAAAGTTCGAGCGTAACGGTAACTGGGTTGGTGTCATCGGCAAAATCCGGACCGACGAGTGTCGCGACCGTAATGCCGTTCTGCGAAACCGTCATGGTATTGCCGTTCCAGGAATCCCCGAAGGAATCCACCATCACGAACGAATACTCGCAAAGGTTGCTCGGAAGGCAGATCAGGGTGCTGAAAGCCGCACCATTGCTCCAGAAGCTGCTGTCGGTATCCGAACAGACCGTACGGACATAAGCCACATACTGGGTAGCGGGATCAAGTCCGGTAAATACATATGGATTGGTCGTAACCGTCGTAAATCCTGTCGCGCCCGGCCCCGGTGGAGGCGATGTCGCGGGCAGTACGATAATGTCCCAGGTTGTGCCCGGAGGCGTATTGTTCTCTGTCCAGGCCACCTGCACCGAATTCAGCCCGATATTGGAAACTTGCACATTTGTAGGTTTAAGGCAGGTCGGAGGCGTACACTCGGTCGTGCTTGCGTAAAGCGTCGTGCCCTGCGACCCGCTGCCGGGTGCCAGGGTGTAAACGACTTCACCGAGGAAGCTCGTGATGGAAACACCTACTTCGTTTGCAAAGAATCCGCCGTTGTTCCAGAACAGCGAGAAAGCAAGTCCGTTACAAAGCGGCACCTGTACCGTAATGGGTCCTGTGCCGGTAGTGAAGTTAGTTCCAAGAGTGGCCACGACGATGCCGTTCTGGATCACGCTCATGGTGTTGCCGTTCCATCCGTCACCAAAAGTATCGGTAAGGGTAAAGGTGTAAATACATTGTTCCGATACAGGACAGATCGTGGTGTTGAACTGAAGCGGATCGCTCCATGCACTTGTATTGGTATCCGAACAAACCGCGCGGATATAAAAGTCATAAGCCGTTCCCGAGGTCAGCCCGGTCAGGGTGAAAGGGTTTGTCGGTGCAGCGGTCCATCCTGTCTCGGTCGGCGATGGCGCGGGTGAACCGGCCGGAACCGCAATGACCTGCCAGGAAGCTTCGGTGCCGCCTGCAGTCCAGGCAAAGGTGGCGGAAGTCTGCGTGATGCCCGAAACACTCAAATTGGTCGGCGCGAGGCACGCAGGTTCGTCGCAATTCATCATCGCTTCAAACAGCTGCGTATTCTGGGAACCTTCTCCCGGATCCTTGATGAAGATGACCTGGTCAAAGTTGTTCACGATCTGGATGCCGACCTCGTTCGCGAAGAAACCACCGGAATTCCAGAATAACGAGAACGGAATGCCGTCGCAAAGTGCCACCGGAATCGTCACGGGGCCCTGGCCTGTCGTGAATGTTGGCCCGAGCGTCGCCACGACAATGCCGTTCTGGATCACGCTCATGGTGTTTCCGTTCCAGCCGTCGCCAAATGAATCCGTAAGCACAAATTCATAGGTACAGGCATCGGCAGGCGGGCAGATCGTGGTATTGAAATTAAGTGGTCCTCCCCAGGCGCTGATCGTGCCTTCGGGACAAATTCCACGGATGTAAAAATCGTAAGCGGTACCCGATGTCAGGCCCGTAAGCACAAACGGGTTTGTGGGGGCAGCCGTCCAGCCGGTAGTGCCGGATGTTGGCGGCGGTGACCCCGCAGGAAGCGCGATGACCTGCCACTGGGTTTCAAGTCCGCCCGGGGTCCAGGCAAAACTTGCCGAAGTCTGTGTGATGGCCGATACGGTCAAATTGGTCGGGGGAAGACACGCCGGGTTGACGCAATCCACGACACCGTTATACAAGACGGTATTCTGCGATCCGGTGCCGGGCTCATAATTGAAAATCGTCTGCCCGAAGGAGTTCACGATCGAAACCCCGACTTCTCCCGCAAACGCGCCGCCCGAGTTCCAGAATAGCTGGAAATCGCCGTCGCAAAGAGGTACACTAACGGTCACCGGGCCGCTGCCGGTGGTGAATGTAGAACCGATCGTGGCAACGGTAACGCCGCCCTGGATCACGTTCATCGTATTGCCGTTCCAGCCGTCGCCAAAAGTATCGGTCATGACAAACTGGTAATTACAGCCTACCGAACAAGTCGTAGTATTGAACACATACGGACCCGCCCAGGGGCTAAAGGTGCCATCGCCGCAATCGGCACGCACCCAGTACTGGTACTGGCCCAGGGCCAGCGGCGCACCCGTGGTGAGCGAGTTGACGCTAACTGCGGTATTGTCGGTAACAGTGGTACCTGAACCGGCCGGGATGGGATCGCCGGCATTCTGGACAACATATTCCCAGGAAGTCGCACCGCCCGGGTTGCCCCAGGAAAGTTCGGCGCTGTAAACGCCCCCTGTCTCACCCGTGCCAACGGCCGAAAGGTTGTTCGGCGGCGCACAGTTGAGCGTTTGGATCACCAAAGTATACCCAACCGATTGTGGAAACCCGTTGGTGGAGATCACTATTATATATTGTGTTCCAGCGGTAACGTTCAAACTGGGGATTTCCCGAATCGTGCCGCCATTGTTGGAAACGCCCGCGAGGCACGAGACACCCACGTTGGCACATCCCTCGTAAACGAAAAGCCCGGACGAGGTTCCCGTCGGTGTCATCGCGATGCTGATCGCCCCTGATTCTGTTGGGGTATAGGAATAGAAAACATCGTTCCCCTGCATAAAGTTTCCGCCGCTTCCGCATGGCGCGGGGACATCGGTGGTGTCGCCGTAAGCCGCGGTATTGTCGGTGGTACTATAAGGCGTGTTGGGAACAACTATTGGAGATGCGCATGACAGGCCGGGTGTCTGGGTCGTAAAGGTAAACGGCCCTACCCATTCGCTGGTGATGTTGTCCGGACAGATGGCCCGCACATAATATTCATAGGCCGTGGACGGTGTAAAAGGCGCACCGCCCGGCAGGGTCGTGGTGGCCAGATAAGGGTTGTCGGTCACGATGGTGCCTGTTCCCGTGGGCGTGGTCGTGGCGGGAACGATCTCGAGTTCCCATTGGCTTGCACCGCTCGGGTTGGCCCAGCTCAGCGTCGCCGATGTCTGCGTGATCAATCCGGCCGCAAGCCCTGTTGGATCGGTACATTTTACGGCAACCTTGACCAGGTCCACCAGCCAGCGGTCACCGCTAAGTGCCGTGCCCACCTGGTTATATTCCATTACAAAAGCGATGTGGACCGATTGCCCTGCATAAGCATTCAAGTCCACAACTTTTTCTTCGTACACGTTAAAGATTTCCGTCAGCTGGTCTTCGCTCCATTGCTGGATGACCGTGTAGGCCGAGGGATCGTTTTGCGGCGAGGTGGCCGGCGCGACCATGATCTTGTAAACCGTTCCCTGGTCGCCGTTGATGGTGGTCCGGGTCCAGAACCTCAACTGCCCGTTGGTGGGCACCGTGACAGCAGGCATGGCCAGATAGTCGCGGGAGGTGTTGCCGTTCCCGATATTTTCACGGTTCATGAATGCGGCCCTGACACCTTCAAATACAGTGACCGGCGTGGTGACCGCCGTGTTGACATTCCAGCTTTGGCCAAGGCCGACGCCGTTGTCAAAAACGCCCCAGGTTCCCGAATCCAAAACCCAGGTATCCGAGGCAAGATCCGGAAGCGTCGTGCCTTCAAATCCCTCCTGCAGGATTACCTGCGATTGGCCCGCAAATGAGAATAGAAGCAGGAGTAACAGAGTAATTTTTTTCATAAATGAAAACGTTTAATAATGAATGTGTTGTGGTAATAGTTTGTAGGGGATTCCAAATTTAACGAAAATTCTGAAAGAAATGTAAAAATTTTAAAGTATCGACGACCAGCATTATTCTGTCGTTTATCTACATTTGCACTGATGCGGGAAATCAGCAAAATCAACCATTTGGAAGGCAAGAAAATCTATTTTGCCTCCGACCAGCACCTGGGCGCACCAACCATGGCGTCAAGCCTGCCGCGGGAAAAAAAATTTGTCGCATGGCTGGATCAGGTAAAATCCGATGCCGGCACAATATTCCTTTTGGGCGATCTTTTTGACTTTTGGTTTGAATATAAGACCGTTGTGCCCAAGGGATTTGTCCGTGTTTTGGGCAAGCTCGCCGAACTTCGTGACGCTGGCATCGACATCATTTTTTTTGTAGGAAACCACGATTTGTGGATGGAGGGATATTTTGAACAGGAACTCCAGATTCCGGTTTACCATGAGCCCCTGCGCTTTAATATTGCAGGCAAGAATTTCCTCATCGGTCACGGCGACGGATTGGGCCCTGGCGATAAAGGATACAAACGCATGAAAAAGGTGTTTCGCGCCCCCGCATCAAAATGGCTGTACCGATGGCTTCATCCCGATATAGGTGTGCGGATCGCACAATACATGTCGGTCAAGAACAAGCTCATTTCGGGCGATGCCGACGTGCGGTTCCTGGGCGAGGACAACGAGTGGCTTGTGCAATACGCCAGGAGAAAACTGGAAAAGGAACATTTTGACTATTTCATCTTCGGCCATCGCCACCTGCCGATGGACATCAAGGTGGGCGAGAATTCCCGTTACGTGAATTTGGGCGACTGGATCGGTTATTTTACGTACGGCGTCTATGATGAAAATGGATTCAGGCTTTTGGAATACCCCGCGAATACCGCGGCAAATCTCGCTAACAGGGGCTGATGTCCCTGACCTTCAATTGAAGCGAAACGCTGCCGTTCCACTCATTTTCGTCGATGCTGAAGACCGCGTTGAAGGGTTTTGATTCCGAAACCTCGGGCAATTTTTGTCCCAATCCGAATCCAACAGCCCCAATCGATATGCCGTCTTGCTTCAAATAAAGTTTAAGGTGACAGCCATCCTGTCCTATCGCTTTGGCGAAGCCCGTGTCCCTGACATTCCTGGCCAGGAAGACCGGCGACATGTTTCCGGGCCCGAAGGGCTCAAACTGCTTCAATAACCGGTAAAATTTCGGGGTGATGGCGCCAAAATCCAGTTCGCAGTCCACGACGATTTCAGGGGTACGGAGTTCCTCGGGCATGGTTTCCCGCACGACCTTTTCAAATGCTTCCTTGAAGTCCGGATAATTTTCCTCTCGGATGGTCATTCCCGCGGCATACATGTGACCGCCAAATTGCTCAAGGTGTTCTGAACATGCCTCGAGTGCGTTGTATATGTCGAAATCGCGCACCGAACGGGCGCTGGCCGCCAATTTCTCGCCGCTCCTGGTAAAGACCAATGTGGGACGGTAATAAGTCTCCGTCAGCCTTGATGCCACAATCCCGATGACGCCCTTGTGCCATGAATCGCGGTAGACGACAGTAGTATAACGGTCTGCCTCACCGTTTTCCACGATTTGCGACAGCGCTTCCTCGGTAATTTCGCGGTCAAGGTTCTTGCGCTCCACATTGTTGATTTCGATAGCCTTGGCGAGCTCGACCGCCCTTTCAGGATCGGTTTCATTGAGCAGTTCCACAGCAAAATTGCCGTGCTTGATCCGACCCGCAGCATTGATTCTTGGTGCGATGCCAAATACGACGTCGCTGATATCCGTCGCCCGCTTGTTGCGAAACGCGGCCAACGCGGCAATACCCGGCCTTGGAGCGGCGTTGATGACCTCCAGGCCAAACTTCGCGAGCACCCTGTTCTCGCCCGTGATGGGGACGATGTCGGCCGCAATCGCGGTCGCCACAAGATCGAGGTACGGAATCAATTCCTCAACCTCCTGCCCCCGTTTCTGCCCCAGCGCCTGCACAAGCTTGAACCCGACACCGCACCCGCAAAGTTCGTCATACGGGTAGTGGCAATCGGGGCGTTTGGGGTCAAGGACCGCCACCGCGTCGGGCAATCGTTCCCCGGGCCGGTGATGGTCGCAGATGATGAAATCGATGCCTTTAGATTTGGCATAGTCCACATGTTCAATGGATTTCACGCCGCAGTCCAGGGCAATGATCAGCGTGATGCCGTTGTCATGCGCATAATCGATGCCTGCAAACGAAACGCCGTACCCTTCGGCATAACGATCTGGGATATAGGTGTCGACCAGGTCGTGAAATGTGCGCAGGTAACTGGAAACCAGGGCAACCGAGGTTGTCCCATCCACGTCATAATCGCCAAAAACGAGGATGCATTCTCCGTCCTTTACGGCCCTTTCGATCCGCGACACCGCCAGATCCATGTCCTTCATCCAAAAAGGATTGTGCAGATGCTCAAGTGACGGCCGGAAGAATTCGCGCGCCTTATCAAAAGTATCTATGCCGCGCTGCACCAGAAGGCCGGCAATGCAGGGATCGACATTAAGCTCGGCCGCGAGTTTCTCACAGCACTCCGCATCGGGTTTGGGTTTAAGGGTCTGTCGCATGGTCATCGGTGTAAAATTACTTCAAAATTATCTCGCGCATTACGGGAAAACCGTCGGCAAAAAATTATTCTTTTGCATAAAACAATCGCATGATGAAGGTCCAGGGACAAATTGTTGACATTGAAAACCGAAGGATTTACCCCGGTGAACTTGAGATTTCCAACGGAAAAATCGATGTAATAAAGGAGGTTTGGGATGCCCCGTCGCAGTTCATCATTCCCGGATTTGTCGATGCGCACGTGCACATTGAGAGTTCGATGCTGGTCCCTTCCGAATTCGCCCGGCTCGCCGTCCTGCACGGGACCGTAGCCACGGTTTCCGATCCGCATGAGATTGCCAACGTCCTGGGGATTGACGGTGTGAGGTTCATGATCGAGAATGCGGGTCGCGTGCCGTTCAAATTCCACTTTGGCGCCCCGTCCTGCGTTCCTGCCACAGCTTTCGAGACCGCCGGTGATGTCATCGACGCTCGGGGCATTGCCGAATTGATGCGCGACCCCGACATCTTTTACCTCGCGGAGATGATGAATTATCCGGGTGCCATCGCCCGCGACCCCGAAATAATGTCGAAGATCGCATCGGCACAAGAAAACAACAAACCGGTTGACGGCCACGCGCCGGGTTTACGCGGAGAAGCCTTGGCGCAATATGTATCGGCGGGCATTTCCACCGACCACGAATGTTTTACCGCCGCGGAAGCACTTGAAAAATTGTCGCTCGGCATGAAAGTCATCATCCGGGAAGGCAGCGCGGCCAAGAATTTCGAGGCGCTCGCCCCGTTGCTGGACGCGCATTATGACATGATGATGTTCTGTTCGGATGACAAACATCCGGACGATCTGGCCGTGAGCCACATCAACAGCCTCTGCGCGAGGGCGGTGAAGCTTGGCGTCGATGTCTTCAAGGTACTTCAGGTGGCCTGCGTGAATCCCGTGCACCACTATAATATGACATGCGGGTTGTTGCAGACGGGACACAGTGCCGATTTCGCCATCGTGGAAGACCTTTTAGATTTCAAGGTGATCGCAACTTATATCGATGGGCATTGCGTGGCCGATAATGGAACTTCGCTTATCCCGCCGACGCCATTTGAAAAACCGAACCGTTTCAACATATCGGCAAAGCATCCCGAAGATTTCCAGGTCGCATCCACGTTGGGCAAAATCCGCGTCATCGAGGCCAGGGAAGGCCAGCTCATCACAGGCGAATTGCACGAGGACCTAATTGCGAAAGCGGGCCAGTTGGTATCAGATCCCGCAGCCGACATCCTGAAAATCACGGTGGTCAATCGCTACTTCGATGCGCCTCCGGCCGTTGCCTTCATCCGCAATTTCGGACTGAAGCGCGGGGCCATTGCCTCTTCGGTAGCGCATGATTCGCACAATATCATCGCGGTGGGCACCTCGGACGCAGAGATATGCAATGCCGTTAACCTGCTAATAGAAAACAAGGGTGGCATTTGCGCGGTGGAATTTAATAAAAGCAAGGTGTTGCCGCTTCCCGTTGCGGGCATCATCAGCGCACTCGACGGTTGGGAGACCGGCAAAAGATATCAGGAAATCGACGCGATGGCCAAGGAACTCGGTAGCCGGTTGCACGCGCCGTTCATGACGCTTTCTTTCATGGCGTTACTGGTCATCCCGGATTTGAAACTCAGCGACAAAGGGCTTTTTAGCGGAAATAATTTTGGATTCGTGACCTTGGAGGCCTGATCATTTGACCGGCTTGCCCGCCACGGTCATCACGATTTCGCCCTTAACCGATTTGGATTGGAAATGTGCGAGCAATTCCTGCATCGTGCCGCGCGCGTTTTCTTCGTGGAGTTTTGACAACTCACGCGAGACGCAGCCCTGTCGGTCGGGTCCGAAATATTCGGCAAAGTCCCCAATCGTCTTGAGCAATTTGTGTGGCGAAACGTAGAAGATCATCGTGCGGCGTTCCTCTCGAAGCGCCTCAAGCCTTGTCTGGCGCCCTTTCTTGTCCGGGAGAAAGCCCTCAAACACAAACCGGTCACTGGGAAGCCCGCTGTTGACAAGGGCGGGCACAAATGCGGTCGCGCCCGGCAGGCACTCGACGTCGATCCCGTGCTCGACACATGCGCGGGTCAAAAGAAAACCCGGGTCTGAAATGGAGGGCGTTCCCGCATCCGAGATCAGCGCCACGTTTTCTCCCGACTTTAGTTTTGCAACGATGTGCTCGACGGTTTTGTGCTCATTGTGCATGTGGTGGCTGGACATGCGCGTGGATATCTCAAAATGTTTGAGCAGGTTGCCGCTCGTGCGCGTATCCTCGGCAAGGATGAGATCGGCTTCGCGCAGGATGAGGATCGCGCGCAGGGTCATGTCCTCGAGGTTACCGATGGGCGTGGGAACCAGATAGAGTTTGCCCGTCATTCGATAATAAGTTTGCTTTGGAATTCGATGCGAATCTTGGGATCGAATACGAAATCGTAGTATCCCGCTTCGCCTTCCGCGATCGCAATTGTTGTTCGTGTCCGGCCCATCTCGACACCTTTTTTGTCGAAAAGTTTGGCGCGAACCTCTCGGTCGATCTTCTTCTCCGAAATCAGATATAGACTGATGGTGTTTTCATTGCCTTCTTCGTTGGAACGGATATAATATTTTCCCGAGGACAGGCCCGCGTCTTTCAAGGATTTGGAAAATACCACTTCGACTGCGGCGCTTTCAGATATGCCCTTTTCAATGTTATTGACGACGTCCGACGCTGTTTTGCCTACCGCCTGCGCCCCCGAGTTCACTGCGCCTGTTGCGGAATCCTTTAACCTTTCACAGGAACA
>SXQR01000134.1 GCA_005792865.1 Flavobacterium sp.
GAACTGTTCCATCGCACCGAAGAGGAAAAGGAAATGCGCCGCCGCGAACGCGAAAAACGCAAGGAAGAGCGCGAGGCCAATGTGGAACCGGACAACAAACCCGCACTTAACCTCGAAAAAGATGAAGATTAGGATCGCCATTGCGCTTATCGCCATCATGTTGGCCCCGTCCTGCAGCAACATCAAGTACCTGCCGGAAGGCGAGCTGCTCTATACGGGCGGCACGGTCAAGATCAAGGACAGCGTGATGAAGCGCAAGGAGCGGAAAATCGTGGAAAAGGAAATGAAGGGAATGCTGCGGCCGCGCCCCAATTCAAAGATTTTGGGCCTGCGCGTGAAACTCTACGCCTACAACCTGGCCGGAACGCCAAAGAAAGACCGCGGGCTCAAACACTGGCTTCGCAATAAGTTTGGCGAACCGCCAGTGTTGTTTAGCCAGGTGGATCTCGAGTATAATGCCGATGTACTCCAGAACTTCGCCGAAAACCACGGCTATTTCAAGGCGCGCACCAGTTCCGACTCCACGCGAAAAGGACGCAGGGCTTCGGCGGAATACACGGTCAGGCCCGGCGTGCAGTACAAGATCAGGGAGGTATTCTTCCCGGACGATTCGACCGCCATTGGAAAGGCCATTGCCCGAACCAAAAGAAGGACCGCCCTCAAGCCCGGCGAACCCTATGACCTGGACGTCATCAAGGCCGAGCGCGAACGCATCGATTCAAGATTGAAGAACCGCGGATTTTATTATTTCAGTCCCGATTACCTGCTCGTCCAGGTGGACAGCACCGTTGGCAAATACCAGGTGGATCTGAAAATGAAGATCAAGGAAGACACGCCGCAGCAGGCGCGCGAGGTTTACACGATAGACGATATTACGATCTATCCCAACTTCTCGATCAAGACCGACACGGTGAATTATCGCCAGGAAGACGTGTTGCAATACGGTGATTTTACGATCAACGATTCGTCCAAGATGTTCCGCCCGCGGATCTTTGACAACACGATGCAATTCAAACGCGGCGACATCTACAGCCGTCGCGAGCACAACCTCTCGCTCAACCGGCTCGTCAACATGGGGCCCTTCAAGTTTGTCAAGAACGAATTCAGGCTGTCAGATTCAATTCCCAACGCGCTCAATGCCTACTATTTCCTGACGCCGTTACCGAAGAAATCGATCCGCGTGGAGGTGCTGGGCAAGACGAATTCGGCCAATTACACGGGTACCGAACTCAATGTGAACTGGTCACACCGCAATGCCTTTCGCGGTGCCGAACTGCTGTCGATATCGGGCTTTGGCGGAATGGAAGTACAGGTTTCCGGGGTGAACAAGGGATTCAACGTGTACCGTATCGGAACCGAAGCCAGCCTCACCTGGCCACGCTTCATCACGCCTTTCAAGGTGCACACCGCAAGCGGGTTTGTTCCCCGGACGCGTGCAACGCTGGGTTACGAATACCAGAACCGGGCGCGCCTCTACTCGCTCAATTCGTTCAAGGGTTCATTTGGATATTTGTGGAAAGAGGATATCCGCAAGGAGCACCAGCTCATGGTCACCGACATCAATTTCGTGAGCCCTTCCCAGGTCACCGACCTCTACCGGGAACAGATCGCGGCAAATCCATCTCTGGCAAAGGTCATTGAAAAGCAGTTGATCTTTGGCCCAACCTATTCCTATACCTTCACCAATACGATGCGCCGCAGCCGCAAGCACACTTTCTATTTCAAGGGTACGGCAGAGGCAGCGGGCAACGTCGCCGGGCTCGTGACGGGCGCCAATGTCAAGGAGGGCGATACGGTGAAGGTCTTTCAGGTGCCGTTTAGCCAGTTCCTTAAGGGAGAAACCGATTTTAGGCACTACGTCAAATTGACCGACAATTCCCAGTTGGCGAGCCGCATCATCGTTGGAGCGGGATTTCCCTATGGCAATTCCAGTGAACTCCCTTTCATCAGGCAATTCTTTGTGGGCGGGACCAACAGCGTCCGTGCCTTCAGGGCCAGGAGCATCGGGCCGGGCACCTACAACCCGGATGTTGCCGCCAGCTCATTCCTGCCCGACCAATCGGGCGACATCAAACTGGAACTGAATACCGAGTACAGGGCGAAGCTCTTCAGCGTTGTCAATGGGGCCGTGTTTGTCGATGCGGGCAATATTTGGCTCATGAACAAGAATCCGCTGAAGCCGGGCGGCGAGTTTACGGGAAAATTCCTCAAGGAACTGGCGGTTGGCACGGGTGTCGGGCTTCGGTTTGACCTGAGTTTCCTGATTTTGCGGACCGACCTCGCATTCCCCATCCGCAAACCCTATCTGCCCGATGGCGAACGCTGGGTACTGGACCAGATCGACTTTGGGGGCAAACACTGGCGCAGCAATAACCTGGTCTTCAACCTCGCGATCGGCTATCCCTTCTGACCTTGGAATTATATAAAAAGACCTTTAAATTGTGTAAGCGGTTCACAGGGCGGAAAACTAATTTTACAAAAGCAAAATAAACTTTTTGTTACGGCCTTCGGGCCGGCATATAAAAAGATGGTAAGGTAATGTAGGGATTCCTTATCATCTTTTTTCTTTTTGCTCCAATCCGGCGCAACCCCTTCCAAAACAGCATCTTACTTCACTTTAGAGCATAAAAAAAATGGAGCTATTTTCATAACTCCATTTTTGATGAACGATAAATTTTCCTGAAACTATTCTCAACTGATTTCGGCAATTGATACGCAATTCCTTTATCGGTCCATGCTATTCGTCTTCCTGCGGGATGTCTCCGTCCATGTCGCCGGCAGGTTCAAAATCATCGTCGTCATCGGTGTCAAGCCTGCCCACCTCCTCAAGTTCTTTCTGGCGTTCCGGATCTATGTTGGCCGGCGAACCATCATGAGGATCGGGGCTAAACAAACTGGAGATCAATTCCTCTGCGAAAATAAATTGGCCTTCGGTCTCACAATGTCTCCAGGTAGTGTCCATATCGATTTGGTTTGATATTGTAAAATTGATTTTAATATCGGACGCATCCATTACACAATTCTTACAAATAATACCACAATTTCCATTTCGCATCGATTTAACAATTTCTAAACAAATGTTTTACCAGGTACAGTCCGGAAGTGCAAATGATATAAATGTTAGGCAAAAAGGTATAAGCCTGCATCGCGCCAATTTCAAAACCTTTGTAACCTTCAC
>SXQR01000135.1 GCA_005792865.1 Flavobacterium sp.
AAGTACGGCGGCACGGGCCTTGGCCTCAACATCGTCAAGAAACTCACGGAGATACTGGGCGGCGACATCAAACTCCAGAGCAAGGTCGGCAAGGGATCGACGTTTTATTTCACCCTCGATTTCCGCGTCGGTGCCAACGTGGAGCCCGACATCAACAACGAGGCCGATTACGACGAGACGATCTTTGTCAACAAAAAGGTGCTGCTGGTAGAGGACAACAAGATCAACCAGATGATCACCAAGAAAATGCTAGAAAACAAGCAGATCCTGTGCGAGATCATCGACAACGGCGAGGACGCGATCGAGGCGGTCAAGAACAATTACTATGATTTGGTCCTGATGGACGTGCACCTGCCGGGCATCAACGGCACGATCGCCACGCAAACCATCCGCACCTTTGACACCCACACGCGCATCATCGCGCTCACGGCGATTTCGCTCAACGAAAATCGCGAAATGCTGCTTTCCTACGGCATGAACGACGTGATCACCAAACCGTTCGACCCGAATAATTTTTACAAGGTGATCTCGCAGAATATTTAGCGGAACGTGGACAGTCGTCAGTCCCGCGCGATTAACTCCCGGATCAGTTTTCGGACGTGGGGCTCGGCTTCGCGCGCGGCCTCGAGTACCTCGGCATGCGTAATGGTGCCGATGCTTTCCTCATTGCCCATGTCGGTGATGACCGACACCCCGAATGTCTCGAGGTCCATGTGACGGGCCACGATCACCTCGGGCACCGTGGACATCCCGACGCAATCTCCGCCCAGTGCCTTGACCATGCGGTATTCGGCAAGGGTCTCAAACGTTGGGCCCTGCAGCCCAAGGTAAACGCCTTCCTTGACTTCGATCTCGAGTTCATAGGCAATGTTCTTCGCATGTGAAATCATGCGGCGGCTGAAAGGCTCGCTCATGTTGACAAAACGCGGCCCAAAACGCGAATCGTTCTTTCCCCTGAGCGGGTGCTCCGGCATCAGGTTGATGTGGTCGGTCAAAATGACGATGGAGCCCACGCGGTAATGCGGGTTGACGCCACCGGAGGCGTTGGACACGATGAGCCGCTCGACGCCCAGGTATTTCATGACCCGGACCGGAAAGGTCACCTCTTGCATGGAATATCCCTCGTAATAATGGAAACGGCCCTGCATGGCCACGACCTTTTTGTCGCCGATACGGCCAAAGACCAGTGCGCCCTTGTGCCCTTCGACCGTCGAGACGGGAAAATTGGGAATTTCCGAATATGGGAGCACGTGCTCCACCTCCATGTCGTCGGTAAAACCGCCAAGGCCGGAACCGAGGATCACGCCGTAACGCGGCTCGAATGCAATTTTTTCGCGGATGTAATTTACCGTCTGCTGAACTTTTTCAAACATGATTGACGCGCATGCCCTGTGGCCTGCCGTGCAAAGGAACGCAATAAAAAAAAGGCTGCAAATAAATTAGGCGAAATTGCTCACGGGGTCTGTGCGCAAAATTCCAGGATCGCCTGGTCAAACCTGTCGCCGCCCGCCACGAAGGACTG
This sequence comes from Flavobacterium sp., assembly GCA_005792865.1. Taxonomy (GTDB): domain Bacteria; phylum Bacteroidota; class Bacteroidia; order Flavobacteriales; family Flavobacteriaceae; genus Flavobacterium. The sequence goes on from SXQR01000135.1 coordinate 1,523, forward strand.
CCGGATGGGCAGGTAAAAAAGATCATCGGCCGCAATCTTGCCGCGGAGTCGGACATAATCCTTCTCGGTGGTGACAATGGGCTTGGGCCCGGACACAATCTGCCGGATGTCGGCCGCCGAGAAGTCGTGATGATCCTTGAATTCCAGCACCTTATCGCCTTCGGACTGCAGATGGACAAAGAATGGCTGGGGCTTTGCGATCCCTGCCACGAGCGTCTTTTGCATCGCGCGGATCTCGGCGACGGGCCTCTTTTGGGTTGCGCCGGTCACGTTTGGCGCATAGTCGATGTAGCTGAAAAACAATTTTTGGTGCGGCTTTGGGTCGATCTTGATGCGGACGCGCTCCATCTCCTCGATCCCGATGCCTGCCGGGCATTTTGTGACCACGATGATCGATGCGCGCTGCATGCCGTCGGGATGTTCCCGCAGGTTGCCTTCGGGCAGCATCCGGTCGTCGGTGAAGAGATCGCCGTAGGCCGTGAGCAGGATGTACAGGCCGGCCTTGACGTAGCGGTGCTGGAAGGCATCGTCCATGACAATGACATCGGGCCGCACCATCGCGCGGAGATTCTCGATTCCTCGGCGGCGGTTGCCGTCCACCGCGATGGCCACGTCAGGGAATTTAAGGTGGAACTGAAACGGCTCGTCGCCGATCGTGGAGGCATCGTCATCGGCACCGGCCAGCCTGAAACCCGAGGTCCCGCGTCCATAACCCCGGCTCAAAACCGCGACCTTATACCTTTTGCGCAACAAACGCGTTAGGTATTCGGTCATCGGCGATTTGCCCGTGCCGCCGGCGCTGAGGTTGCCCACCGCAATGACCGGCAAGGGATAGGACCGCGAGGAGAGGATGCCACGGTCAAACATCTGGTTTCTCCACTCGGTGACCTGGCCGTAGGCGACCGATAGCGGGTAGAGTAATTTTTGGAGTACGGGCATGTTGCGAAAATATAATATTTTATCTTTGGAAACATTGTAAAGCCATGCTTCGGATATACCTTTTTCTATCGGTCCTGACCACCCTGACAGCGATACCCCAACCGGCTGCACAGACCGCGCAAGGGGAAATTTTCGGGACGATCGTCACCCACTACTACAAGAATGAAAAGGCGATCTACAAAGGCCGCAACCAATTGCTTTTCACCTTTTGCGACCAGCCGCCCAACAACGAGGAAATCTTCGAGACCGTGAACGCGCTCAAGTTGCCGGCAGGCGAGGTGAAGGCGCTGCGGCAGATGGTCCAGCGAGACAATACACCCGGAAACTGGAACGCCGAACTCGCGGCACTGCTCGCCAACCCGGCATCCGGGAACCTGAAGATCAAGGTCAACGACTGCCTGAGCCTGGAACAGTATCAGGAAAAGCAAAAGCGATTCAACCTCAACAACCAGCGGCTGATGATTGTGTACCGGCCGCTTTTTTTGAGCGGCGGGAAATCGGCACTGGTCAAAGTCGTATTTTACCGCAGCATCGAACACAACAATGGATCGGTCCTGAAACTCGAACTCGAAGACGGGAAATGGGCCATAAAAGAATTCTTGAATCCCTGGTCAACCTGATATGCTGGTAAAAGAAATCATCAATGTCCTGGAGGAGATGGCGCCCCGGGCATACGCCGAAGAATATGACAACGTCGGGCTGCTTTGCGGCAGTCCTGATGACAATATCACGGGCATCCTGGTTTGCCATGACGCGCTCGAGCAGGTCATCGACGAGGCCATTCAAAAAGGCTGCAACATGGTGGTGAGCTTCCACCCGATCATATTCTCCGGGCTTAAAAGCCTGACGGGGAAGAATTACGTTGAGCGCGCCCTTATCAAGGCGATCCGCAATTCGGTGGCGATCTATGCGGTCCACACCAGCCTCGACAATCACATGGACGGCGTGAACCAGGTCATCTGTGATGCGATAGGGCTTTGCAACTGCAAAATATTGATCCCGAAGGAAAA